>MWCF01000017.1 GCA_002069855.1 Elusimicrobia bacterium ADurb.Bin231
ATAACGGAAGAAATCTTGAAAAAATCGCGGGTTCTTTAGGCGACAACTTTCTTCACCTTAACTGATGCCTAATTTGGGTCTTGACAAACTGGACTACTTTAAGGACAGGTCGGTTGATATAGGGATAGGATACAAACATAAAAAATATACGATAGATTATTCTCTTGAATTAAAAGAAGGGTTAAACATTCCTCAGCGTGTGGTTTTTGGGTATAAGTTTTGATAATAAGAAAAACCAGGAACCTGCGTATGAGAGTACAGGAAACTTTATGGACGGAACGACACTATCGAGCGGAATGACCGATAATATTGCCGGATTCCGGTGTTGTCTGAAATTCAAAAGTGTACCCCTTTGAGAATGTGATTCTTTAGTTTTTGCATATCTAATTGACTTGCCTATTGATGCAGTGATGTAAAAATTCATTCACCTGTTCATCGGTGAATCTTTTGCGTAGTTGTTCAGTAATCCGGGGCCTCATTTTTGCGTTGGATTATACAAAAAAAACAACACATCCGCCGGCTTTTTTAGAACTTTTACAGGTGTGCACATTTAATTCTTAAATGACAAACAATAATCACAGCCATTGACTTTTTTGAAAGATAATTGTAAAATCCACATATTATGGCTACCAAAACTTTTATACTGGACACAAATGTGCTTATTCATGATCCAAAGGCGTTTTTGTCTTTTGAAGACAATGTTGTGGTTATTCCTATGGCTGTGATCGAAGAACTTGACACCCTGAAAAAATTTACGGATGAACGTGCCCGCTCGGCACGGGCAGTGTCAAGGAATCTTAACCGTCTTGCCGGAACCGGCAAATTCAGCGAAGGAATAAATCTCGAAAATGGCGGCCGTCTCCTGATAGGCCTTGAAAAACGGCTGGATTTGCCGTATGATTTTTCAAATTCTAAAAAAGACAATCTTATACTTTCCGACGCTTTAACGCGCAAGAAACGGGGAGAAAACGTAATACTTATAACAAAAGACATAAATTTGCGGATAAAGTCAGAGGTTATGGGCGTTACTGCGATGGATTATGAAAAGGAAAAGGTAAAATACGAGTCTCTTTATCAGGGCTGGAAGGAGATTACGATTTCAGGGGAACTGATAGACAAATTTTATAAGAATCGTTCTTTAGAAACTAATGTTGAGCTTCAGGCCAATGAATTTGTGCTGATGAAGGATTCCTCCAACCCGTCTAAATCGGCTATAGGAAAATTTGATAAGAAGTCAAACATGATTATGGGCTTATCCTATAAAGAGGGTATGGTCTGGGGATTAAAACCTTTAAACACTGAACAAAAATTCGCTTTTGAACTTTTGCTTTCCGACAATATACATCTTGTCACTTTGATAGGCGTTCCGGGCGCCGGTAAAACATTGCTGTCTCTTGCCGCTGCCCTGCACAAAACAATAGACAAAAAGTTATATAGACGGCTATTGATAACAAAACCCGTTACTCCCGTAGGCAAAGATATAGGATTTTTACCTGGTTCAAAAGAAGAAAAAGTTTCACAATGGATGGGTTCTATTTACGACAATCTGGAATTTTTGGTAGATAAAAATAATCCGGATGATTCCACGGAAGAAAAGGTTAATTATTTTTTCGACAGCGGGAAAATAGAAATGGAAGCGCTCGCTTTTTTAAGAGGCCGAAGCATACCGAAACAATTTATAATAATTGACGATGCTCAGAATCTTACTCCTCATGAGATTAAAACTATAATATCCAGAGCTGGAGAAGGTTCAAAGATAGTGCTGACCGGCGATCCTTATCAGATAGACAATCCGTATCTTGACGCAGATTCCAACGGGCTTACTTATCTTGTTGAAAGATTCAAGAATCAGGAGATATACGGACATCTGAATTTTAAAAAAACGGAGAGATCTATGCTCGCTGCTCTTGCCGGAGAACTTTTATAAATCAATTCGGATAATACCATGGATTCTCTTTTTGCCGATTTGCATATACATACCAAACATTCCGACGGTTTTCTGTCTCCAGAGGAATGCGTCAAAAAAGCCAGAATGGCTGGAATAGCCACTATATCTATTACCGATCATGATACTACAGGGGGCATTCAATCTGCCATCAAAGAAGGAGCAAAACGGGGTATAGAGGTTATCCCGGGAATAGAATTATCCGCTCAGGCAAAAAATTCCAATGAAAAAGAAATACATATACTTGGATATTATATCAATTGGGAAGACAAACATTTTCAGGAAAAATTGAAGCTCTTCAGGCAAGCGCGCGAAAAAAGGGCCTGCCTTATACTGGAAAAACTTAAAAAAATAGGAATTATTCTGGACGAAAAGAGATTGTTTGAAACTGCAGGCATAGGATTCATAGGAAGATTGCATTTCGCGAAGTTAATGGTGGAGCAGCATGTTGTGGAATATACTCAAGACGCGTTTAACAAATATTTAGGAGACGGTAAACCCGCCTATGTCCCTAAATTGCGTTTGTCTCCTGAAGAAGCCATCAAAATGATATTAAAAGTCGGCGGGATTCCTGTTGTGGCTCATCCTAATTTCGGAAATATTAACCGCAGATCAATAAAATCTCTCGTTAAAGCCGGTCTTAAAGGTATTGAAGTATTTCATCCCAGCAGTTCGGCGGAAAAGATCGGAACATTCAAAAAACTTGCTTCTGATTTAGGCTTGCTGATTACAGGCGGTTCGGATTTTCACGGTCTCGAAGAAAAAAATTTTGTTAAATTAGGCAGTATTAAAATACCTTATTCATCAGTTGTTGAATTAAAAAAATACAAAAACGAATTGGATAGCAATAGAACCGGAATATTCGCGGTATCTTAATAATCCGGAGCATATCAATAGAGGTAAAGTATAATTTATCGGATATGAAAAAAGAAATTCCAGCTATTTACGCGTATAAATTGTTGAATCACGGTCCTGTGGTTTTACTGACAAGTGTTGACAAAAAAGGTAATCCTAACGTAATGAGCCTGGCATGGATAACAGTGGTCAATTCCGAACCTCCTCTGGTATCTGTGGCAGTTGGGGATCAGGCATATTCCCAGAAATCCATATCAGATACCGGCGAATTTGTTATAAACATACCTTCTGTAAATAATCTAAAAAATATAATATATTGCGGCACGCATTCGTTTCGCGGCGCGGATAAGTTTAATCATGCAGGTTGGAGTAAAATTAAATCGCGTAAAATAGCAGTCCCCAAGATAAAAGAATGCTGTGCCAATATAGAATGCAGGGTGGTGAAAAAAATCCGGTTTTCCGATGTAGTGTTGTTTGTCGCGAAGATGCTTTATGCCGAGGTTGAAAAGGATTTATGGGGAAAGTGTTTTGACGCGAATAAGGCAGGGACATTACATCATCTCGGCGACGGTTTCTTTTTCAAATCCGGAAAAAAGTTCAAAGCATAAAATTTAAGACGAAAAATGCAACTTCGAAATTAAATTAAAAAATTAAAAGAAGTTCTTGACAAATAATAGAAAATATTATATCTTAATGTGCGAAGAAAAAAGGGAACAGCTTTCAACCTATATAAGAAATTATTTATTGCGCATTGCAATACTAAAGATATAATATCCGGCCGACAGTCGGGAATCATTATCTAAAAATAAATACAAGGAAATTATTATGGAAAACCCCCAGGAAAGTGCGCCGCTTTTTGAAACTCTTATGAATCATGCCAAGAAGAAGATGGTTTCTTTTCATACACCAGGGCATAAAAACGGCTGCGCTGTAGATAAGGAGCTTGTTGATTTCACAGGGAAAAATCTGTATTACTTTGATGTTACGGTTTTTCCCGAAGTTGATTCTCTTCATGATCCTACAACTTGCATTAAACAGGCGCAAAAACTTATGGCTAAGGCCTACAGGGTAAAAGAATCCTTTTTCCTTGTAAACGGTTCGTCTGTCGGAAATCAGGCGATGTTTATGTCGGCATGTCAACCAGGAGATTCAATAATCCTTTCCAGGAATGTGCATAAATCCGTATTAGGCGGCATAATACTTGCAGGAATATGGCCGATCTGGCTGCAGCCAAAAATCGACAGGGATTTGGATATAATAGTTGATGCCGAACCGGATCAGATATTGGCAGCGATAAAAAAATTTCCGGAAGCAAAAGCAGTATTCGTAACAAGTCCGACATACAATGGCGTTACAAACGACCTTTTGGAGATAGCAAATATATGTCACAAACATAATAAGTTATTGCTTGTCGACGAGGCGCATGGTCCTCATTTGAGATTTCACAGGGATTTTCCCGTGTCTGCGGTTGAAGCCGGCGCTGACATGGTAGTTCAATCTGTGCACAAAATATTATCTGCTTTATCCCAGGGCTCAGTTCTTCATGTTAACTCCGACAACATTGACACAAATAAGGTAAAAAGGGTTGTTTCAATGTTGCAAACGACAAGCCCTAATTATCTTATACTCGCTTCCATAGATTTGGCGCGGCGTCAGGCAATGATTTCAGGGGAGAAGCTGTTCGGTCAGGTGATGCTTGCCGCGGAAGCAGGCCGAAAGGCGATTAATAAACTTAAAAATTTTTCTTGTTTTAAAAGAGAGGATATAAGGTTTCGCGGATATGATCTTGATGTCACGAAACTTACCATAAATGTTACGAAAACAGGACTTTCAGGACTTGAAATTGAAAATATTCTCAGTAATGAATATAATGTTCAGGTGGATTGTGCCGATATTTTTAATCTCATAGCTATAATGGGTGTGGGCTCAACGAGAGGAGATATCGATCGTTTGGTAAAGGCGCTTGAAGCGATAGATGTTAAATATCACGGTACAGCCGCATACTGGGACCTTCATCTGCCGTCTTTGACTACGGAAATGGTTATGAATCCCAGAGATATTTTCTTTTCCAAATCATATAAGAGAGTGTCTTTGAAAAAGGCCGCAGGCCAGATCAGCGCGCAAACGCTGACTCCATATCCTCCGGGAATTCCGATATTGATACCCGGAGAAAGAATATCACAAGAGGTTTGCGACTACTTATTGGAACTTTCCCATAAAGATATAAGAGTCAGCGGACAGGAAACAGACACCCTTAAGACGGTCAAAGTAGTTAAAACAAAATAAATTCGGAGGAGACATGAATTCAAAAGAGCTGAATGAGCTGAAAAAGATTTTACTGACGAAGAAAGAGGAATTGATGAGGATAGTTAGCAATAAAAAGCACATAGAACTCAGAGAGTCGGATGTGGGGGACGAAGTTGATACCGCCGGAGACAGCGAGGAAAGAGAACTTATATTCGGTTTGACGGATAATGAAAAAAATATGCTTGTTCACATAGAAACTGCTCTTAAAAAGATTGATATGGGCAAATACGGAGTTTGTGAAAGCTGTTCGGAAAAAATTGCCTATGAACGATTGAAAGTCATGCCTTTTGCAAGATATTGCATGAAGTGCCAACCGAAATTCGACAAAAAAAAATAGAATAATCATCGTCGTCGGCATGCTTGTATGAGAAATATTTCTGAAACACAAATGAAATTTCTCGCGTTATAGCTCGAAAAACAATATTATTTAATGTTTGCCGTATGAAAAATAAGTAATTTTCACTGTGTCTGCTAATATTTATAGTTTTCCTTCCCAAAAGGTTTTGACTGCACATAAATAAATGAGTATAATATATCATTGTATATGCCTTTGACATAGGGTTATTCTGTAACGGCCGGAGTTTTTTAATTTCATTATATAATTGTATTCCCGGATACATTTATATTCATATAAACATTATGCCCAAAACTTTTTTTATACGTACGTACGGATGTCAGATGAATGTAGCGGATTCGAACCGCATTTTGCAATCTTTGTTGCATGCCGGCTGTATCCCGTGCGATACTCCGTCTGCGGCGGATATTATTATTATCAATACATGCACTGTAAGACAGCATGCCGAAGACAGAGCTTTCAGTTTTGCAGGCGGCCTTAAGAATTTAAAAAAGAAGAATAAAAATTTAAAGATTTATCTTGTAGGTTGCGCTGTCTCTGTGCGCGGCGAACTCATAAAAAAGCGGTTTCCTTTTATTGATTATATCATTCCCGCGTACGAAGTGGAAAAATTTGCCGGTTCATTAGCCGAAAACAATAGACAAACTAATAAGAAATTTTTTGACGAATTCGTTACAATATCCAGAGGATGCTCCAATTATTGTTCTTATTGCATAGTTCCCTATGCCAGAGGCGAAGAGGTATGCAGGAAATATGCGGATATACAACGTGAAATAAAACAGCGTGCTGCTGCCGGTAACAGCAAGATAACATTTCTTGGACAGAATGTGAATTCATACAAGGCACCTGATTGTAAGGCGGATTTTGCCGATATCCTTAATGAAACGGCAGGATTAAAAGATATAGAAAAGGTATCGTTCCTGACGAGCCATCCGAAAGATCTTTCTGATAAGATAATAAGTGTTATAGCGAAAAACAAGAAGATTTCAAGGGAGATTCATCTCGCTATGCAGTCCGGTTCGGATAGGATACTGGGCTTAATGAACCGGCAGTACACAGCCTCTTATTATTTGGAACTTGTCGGAAAAATGAGACGAGAAATTAAAGGATTGACTATTACTACGGATATTATTGTCGGGTTCCCTTCGGAGACTGAAGAGGATTTTCGGCAAACTCTTGATTTGGTTAAAAAGGCAAGGTTCAGATCCGCGTTCACTTTTAAGTATTCTCCGCGGGAAGGGACTGCTTCTTTTTTATTAAAAGACGATATCCCAGTTGATGTAAAAAAAGAACGACTGTCGAGGCTAAATACTCTTTTGGAGATGCACTGATTATGCCGGAAAATACCCCGTTAATGGAACAGTACAATCGCCTTAAAGCAATGCATAGGGATTCGATTCTCTTTTTTCGGCTTGGCGATTTTTATGAGATGTTTTCCGACGATGCCCGTACTGCGTCGAAAATATTAAATTTAACCTTGACTGCCAGGCAGGGAATTCCGATGTGCGGTGTTCCCCACCATTCCGCAAAATATTATATAGCGCGTTTGATAAAAGAGGGATTTACAGTGGCTATAGCGGATCAGATGGAAGATCCTTCAAAGGTAAAAGGGCTTGTAAAAAGGGAGGTCGTTCGCGTAATTACATCCGGTACACTGCTGGATGAAAATTTTCTTGAATCAAAAACAAATAATTTTTTGTGCGCAGTATCTCCTCTTCAAAACGGGTACTCCGTGGCATTGTCGGATGTGTCCACCGGAGAGTTTGTCTATCAACATATAACAAATGATGTTTCAGGAAGAAAACTTTCAATACTTTTGGTTAGATTTAATCCTGCGGAAATAATACTGCCTATTTCTTCCAAAACAAATGGTATGTTATGCAAAATTATTGCCAATTTTACCGCTTCTGTTAAGTTTGTTGAAGATATTAATTTTGCTTCCGGCATAAATTCCGGAAAACTTGCAGGTTTTGATTTGGATATGCCGGATAACACTGAAGAGTTGTCCGCCTGTATCGCTGTTGTAATTTATATAGAGAAGACGCAGCCAGGGGTGCTTCAAAGCATAAAAAAGATTAAAAAGATATCTTCTTCGGATTATATGCAGTTGGACGAATTGGCAGTTAGAAATTTAGAATTGGTAAAAGGAATTTCAACAGGGACAAGAGGCAATTCTTTGTTTGAGGCCATAGACAGAACTATTACCCCTATGGGCGGCCGCCTTTTGAATAAATCCATTCTTGAACCTCTTTTAGATGTGTCTGAGATCTCCGAACGGCAGGATGCTGTGGAGTTTTTTATTCGCAATGATCTTTTGCGGCTTGAAATAAGGGATGTTCTAAAGAACTTTCAGGATGTGGAAAGAATACTCTCCAAACTTTCCGCGCAAACCGCAAATGCCAAAGATCTTGTTGCGCTTAAAAACAGTTTAAAGACCGTCCCGACGATAAAAGTAAAAATCTCTCATGCACTGAAATCTGCTGAACTGCTCGGCGATTCATTTTTGGTACGTGACGGTGTCAGCAATCTTTCTGAAATAATTGAGGTGATTTCTCTAATAGAGAAAGCCGTAGTTGACGAACCGCCGCACACTGTGAAAGAAGGCGGAATAATAAAGGATTCCTATTCGACGGATCTTGACGAGTTGAGGTCCGTGTCCAGAAATGCCAAGGATTGGATACTGGCATTTGAATCCCAGGAAAAAGAAAGAACCGGCATACAATCGCTAAAAGTGAAATACAACTCGGTCTTCGGATATTTTATAGAAGTAACAAAATCAAATCTTGATAAGGTCCCTTCCGATTATGTGCGCAAACAGACCATATCTACCGGAGAGAGATTCATAACAGAATCATTGAAACAAAAGGAGTCCATGATACTCGGTTCGCAGGAAAGAATAGCGAATCTTGAATACGATATATTCGACGGAATACGCTTGAAAGTTCTTCATTATATTAAAGAAATACAATCCATAGCAGCGGCAATAGCATCTTTGGATTTATTCGCTTCTTTGGCTGAGATTGCCGTTGAAAATGATTATGTTCGCCCAAAGATTAATAACGGAAAAATGCTTGTTATAAAAGACGGCAGGCATCCTGTCATAGAAAGGGTGCTCGGCAATAATTTTGTTCCTAATGATGTATTATTGGATTCTTCAAGAAGAATAGCGGTTATAACCGGGCCCAATATGTCCGGCAAGTCCACATATCTTAGGCAGACTGCTTTGATTGCCATTCTCGCACAGATGGGAAGTTTTGTTCCTGCTGCCGAAGCGGATATAGGAATAATTGACGCGATATTTACACGCATAGGCGCTTCCGACAGATTAAGTCACGGAGAATCAACATTTATGGTTGAGATGAAAGAGGTTGCAGCCATACTTGCCAATGTAACTCCGAGGAGCATAATACTTCTTGATGAAGTTGGCCGCGGGACATCCACCTTCGACGGTATTTCCATAGCCTGGTCAGTGTTGGAATATTTGCGTCCGTTCGGCGCTTTTGTTTTATTCGCGACTCATTATTTTGAACTGACTGAATTATCTAATATTCATCCGGAGATAATCAATCTGAATGTTGCCGTAAAAGAATGGAAGGGGGATGTGCTGTTCCTTCACAAAATAATAAACGGTTCTGCTGATAAATCTTACGGGATTCATGTGGCGAAAATAGCCGGCCTGCCGGAAAAGGTATTATCCAGGTCAAAACAATTATTGACCTTTTTTGAAAATAATTATTCAAAAAAAGACGATGCTCAGCCGGAACTGTTTTCTTGTACGCCGCAGGCTAAGGATGTTTCGGCTTCTTCTGACGTTGAAGATGAAATAGAATCCCTTGATATTGACGGGTTGGCTCCGAAACAGGCTCTTGAAAAAATTTACTATTGGAAGAAAAAACTTTTGGAGGAAAATTAAATGGGAAAAATCAATATACTTCCGGTTCATATAATTAATAAAATCGCCGCCGGAGAAGTCGTTGAACGGCCGGCCTCAGTGGTGAAGGAACTTCTTGAAAATTCGCTTGATGCAGGATCCAGTACCGTGAAAGTGGATATTATCAACAGCGGGAAGGCTCTTATTTCAGTTGCGGATAACGGATGCGGTATGTCCGTCGATGACGCGATTAAGTCCGTAGAGAGGCATTCCACAAGCAAGATAACTGATATTTCAGATCTTGAAAAAATAAACACTCTGGGTTTCCGCGGGGAGGCGTTGCCTTCCATAGCATCTGTTTCAATAATGAAAATAACCACAAAATCAAGCGATGCGGAGACAGGGCTGACTCTCTCCATTACCGAAGGAAAGGTTGTTTCTCAAAAGAGCGCCGCGGTTTCTAACGGGACGATAATAAGGATTGAGGACTTGTTTTATAATGTCCCTGCAAGATTAAAGTTTCTTAAATCTGACATCACTGAAAAAAGCAAGATTATTTCTTTGTTGACGGAATACGCTTTGGCAAATTGCGGGGTTGCTTTGCAGCTGTACTCAGACGGAGACGAAGTGTTCTCTTACCAGAAAACCGCAAATATAAAAACACGGATAGCGCAGATTTTCGGTGAGAAGTATCTTAAAGATTTGATCGCCACAGAAACGGAACACGGAGAACTTACACTACAGGCGTTTCTAACAAAACCAGGATGCGTTTTTGCCGGAAGAAATCGTATGTTCGCGTTTGTCAACAACAGGCCTGTAAACTCAAGGATTTTAATTTCAGCGGTTAAAAACGGTTATGGAGAATTTCTCAAAGCGAAAGAAAATCCCGGATTTATACTTTTTATAACCATAGATCCTGCCGCCATAGATGTCAATGTTCATCCGACAAAAAGGGAAATACGGTTCAGGGAGGAAGACGCTATATATTCTCTTGTCCGCCAGACGGTCAGGTCCGCCTTGCTTAACAAGGAATCCATTCCGAATATCATCGGTGAAAATTCGCGGCCCGCGGAAAACAAGCCGTATGAATCTACTTATATTTCCGCTCCGGGCAAAGTGGAGTCTCCTGCTTGCGAGTCCTATAAGAGCGCGGAATTCACCGATAAAATGATATTTTCTCCGCGTCTAATAGGATCTGTTTTTGATCTTTACATAATCGCGGAATACGATGGTGAACTTCTTATTATAGATCAGCATGCTGCTCAGGAAAAAATTCTATTTGAGAGATTTATGAAAGAATTGAGCTCCGGCAATATTACAGTGCAGAGACTGCTTATACCAGTGAATCTGGAACTCGCTCCGAAAGAAATGCTTATTGTCAAAACTCTGCTGCCTGAGTTAGCTGCGACCGGATTTGAGCTTGAGGAATTTGGAAGGAACAGTTTTATAGTAAAATCTTTGCCTGATTTTATAACAGGAATGTCTGTTATAAATATAGTTTCAGAATTAATTTCGGCAAAAAAGGCAGGCAATTTGGGAGATTCTTCGGATGTTATAAGAGAAAAAATCATTTCTACCTCCTGCAGAACAGCAGTTAAAGCCGGCGACAAACTTTCTGCGTCGGAACTAAATCGATTGATTGCGGATCTTTTTGCGTGCGAAAATCCCTTCGTGTGCCCGCACGGCAGACCTACTACAATAAGACTTTCCAAAGACGAGTTGGATAAAAAATTTTTAAGAAAATGAGAAAAATCATAGTAATAGCGGGAACTACAGCGACAGGGAAAACCGAGACCGCAATAAAACTGGCAAAAAAAATAAACGGAGAGATAATTTCGGCTGATTCCCGTCAGATATATAAGGGTATGGATATCGGCACAAACAAGCCGGATGCGTCTCATCTGCGGCAAATCAAGCATCATTTAATTGATATAGTGGAGCCGAACAGATATTTTAGCGCCGGAGATTTTTCGTCTGCGGCCAAGGAAATTATAAAAGATATCCTGGCAGAACATAAAACTCCGATCGTTGTAGGCGGTACCGGATTTTACATAAAATCTCTAACTGAAGGGCTTATAGAATCCTATAAAAGCGATCTCCTTAGGGAGAAATTGATTCAATCGAAAAACAAATACGGCATAAATTATCTTGTCAAAAGATTACAAAGATTGGATCCTCAAAAAGCATCTGTAATTGACTTGAAAAATCCGGTGCGTGTTATAAGGGCTTTAGAGATACGCATACTTTCCGGCAGACGATTTTCCGATCTGATTTCTGATACGGATAAACCTGAATATCAATTTTTGTTTTTTGGTCTTTTTATGGATCGGCAGAAACTTTATGAAAAAATCAATAAAAGAGTTGATTGTATGATCGAAAAAGGTCTTATCGAAGAAACGAAGTTTCTTCTTGAAAAATACCGGCATGACAGCAAAATTATATTTTCAACTATAGGGTATAAGGAACTTTCAGATTATCTCTCGGGCAGGTGCGATCTTGACACAGCCGTAGAAATGATTAAAAAAAACACAAGAAATTATGCGAAAAAACAGATTACTTGGTTTTCAAAGGTTAAAAAAATAAAATGGATAGACGCTGATGACACTCCGGTTACAAAAATATTGAATTATATAAGGGAATCTGGTATAATTAAAAATTGTGATTAAAAAGACTGCTGCTGTTATAGGGGTAGATTTTTCAAAAAGCGATATTTCTGTTGGCGAATCCTTGCGGGAATTGAGTTTTCTTGCCAATACTCTCGGGATTTCAGTTTCCGAATCATTTCAACAAAATCGAAAAACGCCGGATTCCGGATTTTTTATCGGCCGCGGCAAGGCAGCGGAAATAGGAAAAGAATGCGAGGCAAAGAATATCGCTCTGCTTATTTTCGACGATGAACTTACTCCCACGCAACAAAGAAATATAGAATTCGTTACCGGGATTCCTGTAACTGACAGGACAGGCGTTATTCTTCAAATATTCGCCAACAGGGCAAGGAGCAGAGAGGCAAAACTTCAGATTGAACTTGCCGAAAAATATTATAATTTGTCCCGTCTGAAAAGCAAGGACGCGTCTTTTGAACAGCAGGTAGGGGTTGCCGGTATAAGATCCGGTTTTGGAGAAAAGAAACTTGAAATAGACAAGAGAAAACTCAGGGATAGAATCTCTTATCTGAAAAAAGAAATAGAAAAAATTAAATATCATAGGGAAGTTCAAAGAACAAAAAGAATGGAAGTCCCTATGCCTGTGGTCTCTATTGTGGGATATACTAATGCCGGCAAATCCACACTTTTGAACAGATTGGTTAAAAAAAATGCGGTGTACGCCGACGATAAGCTGTTTGCTACTCTTGACACTACTACCAGAAGAGTGCCTCTTCCGTCGGGAGGAGTCGCTCTGTTTACCGACACCGTTGGTTTTATAAGAAAACTTCCTCATAAACTTGTTGCGGCGTTTAAATCGACTTTGGAAGAAATAAAATATTCGGATTTGATTCTTCATCTTATAGATGTTTCCGACGCGAATTGGAAGATTAGCGAAGCGACTGTTCTTGAGGTTTTGAAAGATATAGGAGTGTCCGGCATACCTGTGATTTCAGTTTATAATAAATGCGACTTGGTCAGGTGCGCGGATATGTTCCCGTCCGACAGGATGTCTATTTCTGCTTATACAGGTCAAAATGTGGGGAATTTGTTGGCGGACATAGATCATCTTTTATGGCCGGATTTGGAACGCAGGACACTAATGGTGCCTTTCCCGAAAAGTTATGTTTTAAACAAGATAAAAAAAATCGGCAGAATTTTGCGGACAGACATTGGAAATAATGGATTGAATCTTGAAATACTTATTGATCGCAAGAACTGGCTCCAGATAATCAAGATTATTTCCTTGTAGGAGATTTGAATCTTATGAATATGAATCTGACAATAGCGACCCGGATTACTCTTTTAAGGATTTTCGCAGTGCCCATTTTTATTATCAGTGTATTGTTAGATAAAAAATATTTAGCATTATTTATTTTTTTGTTTTGCATGATTACAGATTTTATGGATGGATATTTCGCGAAATCGCGCATGGAAGAAACTAATCTGGGATCTATGCTTGATCCTATTGCGGACAAATTCTTATTAATAAGTTCTTTTTGCGCTTTTGCCGGTATCGGAAAGATAAATATATGGGTGTCTGTCGTGATTTTGACAAAGGATTTGATGATTATGATAGGATGGTGGTTCAGATCCCGCATTACCGATAATAAATCCGTAAATCCCAGTATTTTCGGAAAAATAACCACTTTCCTCGAAATGGTGCTTGTTTTGTTTCTTATTTTAGGAATCCGTGAAAGCGTTTTACTTATGCTTGTATATTTGATGGTATTTGCCGTTGTAGTATCAACTTTAGGTTATATGTTTACGGGATGGAGGGAGATAAACACAAAATGTTGATTGCGGTTATTTTATTTTCTTTTCTTATAGGGTCTTTTCCCACTGCCTATCTGATTACAAAAATATTTTACGGAAAAGATATAAGAAAATTGGGCAGCGGAAATCCTGGAGCCACAAATGTGTTTCGATGCGTAAGTAAAATTGTCGGTATTATTACTTTCGTCATTGACGCAGGGAAAGGATTTATTCCGGTTTTTGTAGCATCAAGATTATTTCCTGCGGAATATCCGTATATTCCTATTTTGTGCGGAAGTTTGTCTGTTGCCGGACATATGTGGACGCCGTTTCTCGGTTTCAAAGGGGGAAAAGGCGTTGCGACCGGCGCGGGCGTGTTTCTTGGTTTATACCCTGTAGCAACTGTTTTGTCAATGGCGGTATTTATGACGGTATTGTTTATTTTTAAATATGTGTCCATAGGTTCCATAGTCGCGTCTTTTTCAATGCCGATTTTTTTGGCTATATTCGGCGAATCATTGCCGATTATTGTAATTTCTTTTTGTTTGGCTATGGTTATATTATGGAAACATAAATCCAACATAGAAAAGATTATAGAGAAAAAAAGGAAAAAAATATGAAAATAGCTGTATTCGGCGCGGGAGCATGGGGCTTTACACTGGCAAATCATTTATCGAAAAAAGGGTATGAAGTCAATTTGTGGGAGTTTAAAAAGGAACAGTATACCCATATAAAAAGAACCGGATATCCGCTTCATTTCCCGTATATTAAAATTCATAAAAATATTTCATTGACTCAAAATATGAAAGAAGCAGTTAAGGGCGCTAAAATTATTCTGCTGTGCGTGCCCGCGCAAGCCACCAGACAAGCAGCAAAAAATATTGCGGCTTATGTAACGGGAAATCCAATATTTGTCATTGTCAGTAAAGGAATAGAAATTAAAAGCGGCAAGTTATTGTCAGCCGTGGTTGGAGAGGAATTAAACACTAAACGCGTTGTCGCACTTTCGGGACCGAGTTTCGCCCGGGAAGTTGCAGAGGGGTTGCCTACTGCTGTGGTCGCCGCAGGAAAGGCCGCGCATACCGTTCAGGTACAAAAGATATTCTCGTCTCAAACGCTTAGGGTCTATACAAACACCGATCTTCGCGGTGTTGAAATCGGCGGAGCCGTTAAAAACGTAATTGCCATTGCCTGCGGCATATCTTACGGTCTCGGCTTGGGAGACAATACCTCGGCCGCGATTGTTACTCGAGGACTTGCGGAAATTACCAGATTGGGAGTAAAACTTGGCGCTAAAAGATCCACATTTCCCGGTCTTTCCGGATTGGGAGATATTTTAATGACATCATTTTCTCTGAAATCAAGAAACAGAAGTTTCGGCGAATTGATTGGGAGAGGAATTCCTCTGCGCGAAGCGATAAAAAAGATCGGTATGACTGTGGAGGGCGTAACAACAGCAGCAGCCGTTATTCGTCTTGCCGAGAAACACAAAATAGATATGCCTATAACATCGGAAATATATAAGATATTGTTTAAAAATAAGCGGTCTGCTTCAGCCATTTCCACATTAATGAACAGGCACGCGAAATCCGAATGAGATATTATGGATAAAAAAGAAATCATTGAAGCTCTGGCTAAAAAAACATGTTGTAAAAAAGAGGCTGCCGACGCCTTTGAAGAATTGTTGAGAACTATAAAAATTTCTCTGCTAAAAGGCGAAAAGGTTCATTTGAAAGGCATAGGCGCTTTATATGTTAAAATGAGAAAAGAAAGACGCGTAAGAAATCCGAAAACCAAGGAGATCATCAAGATCCGTTCTAAAAAGGTTATCAGATTTAAACCTTCGGAGATACCGCTTGATGATGTTTATAAAAATACGCTAAACGAGTGATATGGAATTAGAAGATAAAAAATTTTATTCTATAGGGGAAGTTGAACGAATAACGGGTGTAAAATCCCATGTGCTGCGTTACTGGGAATCAAAGTTCAGGTTGATAAGGCCTGCAAGAAGAACCACAGGCCACAGGAAATACACGCAGGAAGATGTTTTGAAAATAAAAAAAATAAAGGATTTGCTTTCGGTAAAAGGATATACTATTTCAGGAGCAAAAAAATATTTTATCGAGCAGAATAAAAGATCCAGGCAGCAGACCACTTTGGATTTTGGACAAAATCCGGATTCCGGCGAATTTCTCCGCAAGATAATCAAAGAACTGGAATCCATCACGGAAATTTTAAAATGAACCCGGATTTGCAACCTTTGAAAACTTGCGCGGCAAATATATACCTGGCAGGCATAATTGACTACTGAAAAAATTTTATAGATAAATACAAAAAAAATCAAGGTATATTGACAAATCCTATAATTTACTTAAAATAATATTGTTTTGAAATAATAATATATTTTCAATCGGGGTGTGGCGCAATTTGGTAGCGCAATCGCTTGGGGTGCGAGAGGTCAGCGGTTCGAGTCCGCTCACCCCGATAAAATATTTTGTTTGCAGCCCGGGATAAGATGTAAATCACTCAATCGATTTGCGGGGCGTAGCTCAGTTGGCTAGAGCGTACGGTTCGGGACCGTAAGGCCGCTGGTTCAAGTCCAGTCGCCCCGACCATAAAATAAAAAGTGTTAAAATATCGAATCATAGTAACCGGCAGAGTTCAGGGTATAGGATACAGATACTTTGTGGTAAATGCCGCGAAAAAATACTGTATAACCGGATGGGTTAGGAATCTGCTTTCAGAACAGGTTGAGGCGCTTGCCGAAGGGGAAGAAGCGGATATTAATGATTTTTTAGAGTATATAAAAACCAAGCATCCGTACGCATTAGTAAAAAATGTAACCTGTTCAAAATCAGAAATTAAAAAGCCGGAATTTTCCGACTTTAGGGTGAATTTTTGATGGATATACTGGATCCGATTAAATTATATTTTGCCGCAGTAAGAAAGATTCCGCCGATACAAAACGGAGAAGCTGAAAAGCTTTTTGAAAGAATCCAGCGCGGCGACAAAAAAGCCAAAAAAAGGATGATTGAAGGCAATCTCCGTCTTGTTGTTGCTATAGCGAAGAAATATTATCATCCGCAGGTCTCTCTTGCTGATATAATAGAAGAAGGCAACATAGGTTTGATGCGCGCTCTGGAGAAATATAATCCAAATAAAGGCACTAAATTTTCAACATACGCGACATTTTGGATTACCCAGTATATAGCGCAATATGTGTCATCCCAGATGAGAACAATCCGCATCCCGGAACATATTGTTTACAAATTAAAACAATGGCAGCGGGAGTCGGAAAAGTTAAAGCAATCTCTCGGCAGGCAGCCTTCTTCAGAAGAGATAGCCAAAAAATTAAAAATATCTCTGAAAGATATAGGAGTAATGCTGGAAAATCTTGAGCTTTCTCAGGCTGTGTCTTCATTGGATGTGAAAATTGACGATAATGAAGCTGTTTCCGTCGGAGATATGTTGCCGGACGGCGAACATGAAGATCCCGCGGTTTCCATGAGAAACTCTAAAATTACGGAACAGCTGGAAAAGGTTCTTAGAAAACTCACGGCCAAAGAAAGAATAGTTATGCGGCATAGATTCGAATTAACCGGCCGTCCGAAAAAAACTTTAAGTCAGTTGGGGAAATCGCTCGGGCTTTCCAGAGAAAGAATAAGACAAATAGAGAAAAAGGCGTTCAATAAAATAAAAGATGAAATAACACAATTAAGATCAGTCGGTAACGATGATTTATAATTTTATTTTTTAAAAGGATGTGGGTTTATGGAACTTGAAAGATACATACGGGATATACCGGATTTTCCCAAAAAAGGCATTATGTTTAAAGATATTACGCCTCTGTTAAAAGACGCGCGGGCATTTGAGACAGCGATAGAAATGCTTGCCGCAAAATATAAAGACGCCAAAATAGACAAAATTGCCTCTATGGAATCCCGCGGATTTATTCTGGGTGCGGCTCTTTCCATGAAGCTTCGTTGCGGATTTATACCGATAAGGAAAAAGGGAAAACTGCCTTATGAAACCATTAGAGAAGAATATGCTCTTGAATACGGCACTGATTTATTGGAAATGCACAAAGACGCTTTGGAAAAGGGCGAAAATATTCTTATTGTCGACGATGTGCTGGCTACCGGAGGCACAGCAAACGCAGTATGTCGCCTGATAGAAAAACTCGGCGGCAATATAGCGGCTCTTTGTTTCCTTATAGAACTTTCATCTTTAAATCCGAGAAAAAAGTTGGAAGGGTATCCGATAGAGTCTTTAATAATCTATTAGCAACAAAGTTTTTTAATTAGAAATTAAATAAAAAAGGAGAAGATAGTGACTATGCGTATTTATGCTTACGGTTTCCCAAGAATAGGAAAAAACAGAGAGTACAAAAAATCGATAGAATCATTCTGGAAAAAAGAGATTGCATCTGAAACTTTAAAATCGGAATTGGAAAAATTGGATTTTCAACGGTCGGAAACATACAAAAAATATGACGCGAAATATCCTATAGGAGAAATGACTTTATACGATAATATGCTTGATGCCGCCGTAATGTTAGGTCTTTACGAAAATTCTAATTTGGATGATTATTACGGATTCTGCCGGGGAGTAAAAGCTCTGGAAATGAGAAAATGGTTTAACACGAATTACCATTACCTTGTGCCTGAGTTTGATAAAAATTTTTCTCCGTCTTCGTTCAAATCTGTTAAAAAGAAACTTCTTTCGGCGCTTAAATCCAATCCGGACGGAGTGTCTTACCTTATAGGTCCATATACATTTTTGAAACTTTCAAAAGGAATCAAAAAGAAAAATCTTCCTGAATATATGTCCGCACTTGCCGGTGTATACTGCGAACTTGTGAAAGATCTGGGAGATGTGCATATAGACGAACCCGCTTTTGTCACTGATGTCCGCAAAAGCGACGTTCTTATGATAAAAGAGGCATATAAAAAAATTACTTCTGCGAATAAAAACATATTTTTGTTTTCCTATTATGAATCTTGCGGATTTGTTCAGGAATTATATGATCTCCCGTTGAAAGGCATAGGTCTTGATTTCGTAAACGGTCAGAAAAATCTCTCTGCAATAAAAAAATACGGCTTTCCCGACGATAAGATTCTCATTGCCGGCATTGTCAACGGACGGAACGTATGGAAAACGGATGTTTTAAAGAGCGTTAAATTTCTTAAAAAACTCTCAAAATACGCGAAGAACATAATGATATCAAATGCTTCTCCATTGTACCATTTGCCCGTTACTGTGAAAGGCGAAGAAAGTTTATCCGACGGAATTTTTTCTTCTCTTGCGTTTGCGGAAGAAAGATTATACGAACTCAAATTAATTGCGGATTGTTGTTCCGGCGTCGTTTCGCAAGAGGCAAAAACTTATAACACGCAGTCACTGGCGACAGCTGAAAATCCGGCGATAAAATCAAGAGTCGCCTCTCTTTCCAAAGATGATTTCATAAAATCCGTTCCTCTGGAACTCCGAAGGAAAAAACAGCAGGATATACTTAATCTTCCGTTGTTCCCGACCACAACAATAGGCAGTTTCCCCCAGACCAAGGAAGTCAGGTCGAAAAGGGCGGATTTCCGTGCAGGCAGAATTACCAAAGAAGAATATGGAGCGTTTATAAGAGAAAAGATACGTGGTTTGGTGGAATACCAGCTTGAAGCGGGGCTGGATGTTTTGGTCCATGGAGAATACGAGCGTACTGATATGGTGGAATTTTTTGCCGAAAAACTGGACGGCATAGCCACCACTAAAAACGGTTGGATAATTTCCTACGGGACACGCGGTTACAGACCGCCCATAATTTACGGAGATGTGTCAAGGCCGGCTCCTATGAGCGTGGAAGAAATTTCTTTTGCTCAAAGCATTTCGTCTAAGCCAGTCAAAGGGATGCTTACCGGACCTGTTACTATAATATCATGGAGCTTCGCTCGCGAAGATATTCCTATTAGCGAGGTGGCGTATCAAATAGCGTTGTGTTTGCAGGACGAGATAAAGGATTACGAAAAATCCGGAATAAAAATAGTTCAAATAGACGAACCTGCTTTCAGGGAAAAGGCGCCTATAAAAAAGAAGAACTGGCCGGATTATTTTGAATGGGCGGTAAATTCTTTCAATCTTGCGTCTATGTCGCTGCCTGAAACACAGATACACACGCATATGTGTTATTCCGCGTTCGGTGAGATTATAGATCAAATCAACCGCATGGATTTCGATAAAATCACTATAGAAGCCTCGCGAAGCAGAGGGGATATAATAAAAAGTTTTGAAAAGATTAATTTTCGCAGGCAGATAGGAATAGGCGTATGGGACATACATTCTCCCAAAGTTCCGTCAGTAAAGGAAATGGAGAAAATAGTAAAGCGTTCGCTGAAAGTTATACCTAAAGAAAATTTTTGGATAAATCCGGATTGCGGTTTGAAAACACGGGATTGGCCTGAAACAAAGGAATCCTTAAAAAATCTTGTGGCTCTGGCGTTAAAACTGCGCCAGAAATTTGGTTCTGTAAAATAACGCCTGCGCGAATATTATTTTTGTTAAGGTATCTTTGATTGCTATTGACATAGAGATTATTTAATATATAATTATGAAAATAATAACAAGGCATGAATATTGAAAAAAAAACTGAAATTCCTCAGGAAACAATCAGAAGGCTTAGTTTGTATTTACGGATGCTCAGGCGCTTGAATGCTCAGGATGTAAAAGTCGTTTCGTCAGACAAAATAACTAAGTTCTTAAATATATCGTCGGAACAATTCAGGAAAGATCTTTCATATTTTGGAGAATTCGGTTGCCGCGGCGTCGGGTATAATGTAAATTTTTTGATACGGGCAATAGAAAAGATTTTAGGTACCGATAAAATATGCAGAATTGCGGTGATCGGTGTTGGGAAACTCGGAACTGCTCTGATAGGGTATCCGGGTTTTACGGATTTCAAGTTCCAGATTGTGGCAGCTTTTGACAATGATCCCGCTAAGATAGGAAAGAAGATAGAAAATCTTATCGTGCTTGACAGCGCAGACGTGAAAAAGGAGCTCAAAAGATTAGCCGTTAAAATGGTCATTCTCGCAGTGCCTGCCTTTGCCGCGAATGCTGTAAGCGAAGACCTCGCGAAGTGCGGGATAAAGGCAATACTTAATTTTTCCCCGATCAATATTAACATGCGTAGAGAACTTTGCGTTTCTAATGTTGATGTGGCGTGCGAATTGGAAGGCCTCGCGTACAGGCTGAAGAAAAAGATGAAAGAATAATTTTTTTTAAATAACATTGTGATAAATTTCACAAAGATAAAAATAAATCACCATATATGAAAATTAATGAGATAACAAAAGTAGTGTCCGGGAAAATATTGCAAAGCGATGGCAAAAACGATATAGATATAAAATATGCTTTTGCCGCTGATTTGATGAGCGATGTCCTGTTTGTAATCAGCAGAAAAGAAGAGCCGATACTTTTAATTACTGGAGTTACAAACCCGTCGGTGATCAGGACTGCCGCTATATTGGATATTTCGGTAGTGCTTATTGTCCGCGGCAAACCGGTATCAGATGAAACTATAAAAGTTGCCAAAAGAAATAAAGTAATAGTATTGCATACGAATCATATAATGTTTGTAACCTGCGCGCTGCTTCACAATGCGGGGCTGGAAGGTGCTCCTTGGACGATAACGTGATAACATCTTTTTCGATGAGAATCTTTGTGGAAGACATAGCGAACATCGGTTCAACTACTTTGAAAATAAAGAATAAACTTAAAGATATAGTTTCCAGGCCGGATGCTCTTCGCAGGCTTGGCGTTTGTTTGTTCGAATCAGAGGCGAATTTGGCCATACATTCCACTGGAGGGGTGTTGGAAATAGTAGTTTTTTCGTCCAAAATCTCAGTAACCGCATCCGACAACGGTCCCGGTATCCCGGATATAGAAAAGGCATTGACTCCGGGTTTTTCTACCGCTCCTCCATGGGCGCGGGAACTCGGGTTCGGTAGTGGGATGGGATTGAAAAATATAAAGCGGTTATCAAACGCTTTTAGCCTGATGTCGACTTCTGCGGGGACTGTTTTGAAATTTGAGATTGCGACTTTATGAAAATAGATGAATTGTCAAAGATAGAAGGTTTTAAAAAACTTGCTGATAACAGCGCATCCGGAAAAGAATTCGGTTCCGTATATATTTCCGATCTTCTAAGCGTAGTGCTTTCCAAAGCGGAACACGGATGTTTATGGATTACAGCACAGTCACATAAAAATATAGTCGGCGTTGCGTCTGTCAAAGAGATTTCCGCAATACTGATTGTAGAAGGATTTATGCCGGATGGGGACACTATAACGAAAGCGCGCGAAGAAAATATAGAAATTTTCACGACAGAGTTGTCAGCTTTTGAATCTGTAAAACTGATACTAAAAAAGAACGGAGATTTATAAAACCAATGAAAACCGATAAAAAGATGCCTCAAGTTGATATGATATTGAGAAGGGAAGGTTTGTCCCGGGATTCTCTTATTCAGGTGCTCCACGCCGTGCAGGAGGATATGGGATATTTGCCTAAGGATGTTCTTGTGTATATTTCATCCAAAATGAATATACCTCTTTCAGTTATTCACGGTGTGGTAACATTTTATAATTTTTTTAAAACCGCGAAAGACGCGGAACATGTAATTATGGTGTGTATGGGAACTGCATGTTATGTTAAAAATGCCGCAGGTGTTCTTAAGGCGATAGAAGAATATTTAGGTATTAAGGCCGGAGAGGTGACAAAGGACGGCAAATATTCTCTTAGAATGGTAAGATGTCTTGGAGCGTGCGGAATGGCGCCTGTTATTTCCGTAGATGGAAAGGATGTTTACGGAAGGCTAACTCCGGAGAAAGTGATAGAAGTATTGCAAAAATACAAATGAAGGAACTTTCATTAAATATTTTGGACATCGTAGAAAACTCCGTTAATGCTTCTGCGAAAAATATTGATATTGTTATCGAAGAATCCGCAAGAGAAGATACGCTGGTGATAAAAATAAATGACGACGGAAGAGGTATGGATGAAAGTGTGCTGAAATCTGTACGGGATCCCTTTATGACTACTAAGTCGAGCAAAAAGGTAGGATTGGGAGTATCTCTTTTAAACGCTTCTGCTCAGATGTGCGATGGCCGGCTGGATGTGGCGTCTTCTCCGGGAAAAGGCACGAATATATGCGCAGTATTTAAAAATTCTCATCTGGATCGTCCGCCTCTCGGAGACATATCAGGCACGTTGGTCGCGGTTATGGCCATGCATCCTGGCATCAATATTTCGTATTGCCATAAAATAAATGATAAAATATTTGCTGTGAATACTTCTTCTTTGCGCGAACTTATGAGTCCTCTGCCGTTAAATAATCCTGCAGTTTTAAAAGGTATTGAGGAATACATAAAGTCAAACCTGGAAAATTTAAAGGAGGGTTAGAGAAATGGAAAAGATAAAATCTCTGGAAGATTTAAAGAATTTAAGAGATAAAGCCAAAGAAACATTGCGGACGCGAAGCGGGGATGTGAAAGTTACCATATTCGCGAGTATGGGGACAGTCGGGATTGCCGCAGGCGCGCGGGAAGTTCTTAAGATGATCATAAGCGAACTTGAAAAAAGGAATTTTTCCGATGTTGAAATAATAGAAGGCGGTTCGCTCGGGCTTGATGTCGAAGAACCGGTGTTGACTATAGAACGCGCCGGCACGAAAATCACTTACGGAAAAGTTACTCCTGAGATGGCAAAACAGATAGTAATTCAGCATGTGATTAACGGCCAGCCGATAGGCGAATATGTTATAGCAAGGAGTAAAAAGTAAAGATTATGAAGATTTTTAGAACGCATGCCTTGGTATGTTCCGGCGCCCAGTGTTTGTCAGCCGGAGGAAATAATTTCAAAGACGCTTTGTCTGCGGAGATAAATTCCGCTGGTCTTCAGGATGAAGTGCAGATAGTTGAAACAGGATGTATGGGATCTTGCGAGATGGGTCCTATGATGGTGGTGTATCCGGAGGGAACCGTATATATAAAACTTGTTCCTTCTGACGCCGCGGAAATAGTTAAAGAACATTTTTTAAAAGGCCGGCCGGTAAAGAGATTGATGTGGAACGCCTCCGGAAAAGAATTTCCCACATTGTCTGAAATTCCGTTTTTTGCCAAACAGACAAAATTGGTGTTGAGAAATTGCGGGATTATTAATCCCGAAAATATTGAAGAATACATAGCTAATGACGGATATCTTGCCCTGGGGAAGGTATTGACTTCCATGAAGCCGCAAGAGGTTGTGGACGAGATAAAAAAATCCGGTTTGCGCGGTCGGGGCGGCGCGGGATTTCTTACAGGTCTTAAATGGGGGTATGTAGCGTCTCAACAGTCAGGTGATAAATACGTAATATGCAACGCGGATGAAGGAGATCCCGGAGCGTATATGGACAGATCTGTTTTGGAAAGCGATCCGCATACTCTTTTGGAAGGAATGATAATAGCCGGTTACGCAGTAGGCGCAATCAAAGGGTATATTTATGTAAGGGCTGAATATCCTTTAGCTGTAAAGAGGGTCGCTCTTGCTCTTAAGCATGCCCGGGCATTCGGTCTTTTAGGCAGCAATATTCTCAATTCGGGATTTTCTTTTGATATCGCCATAAGGATGGGAGCAGGAGCCTTTGTTTGCGGAGAGGAAACAGCTCTTATAAATTCCATAGAAGGGAAACGCGGGGAACCCAGAAAAAAGCCGCCGTATCCTTCCACAGCAGGTCTTTTCGACAAGCCGACTCTTATAAACAATGTGGAAACTTTCGCCAATGTTCCGGTAATAATCCATAAAGGAGCGCAATTTTTCAAAAAGATAGGCACTGCGACCAGTCCCGGCACAAAGGTGTTTTCTCTCGCTGGAAAGGTTAATACTACAGGGTTGATAGAAGTTCCGCTTGGTATAACGTTAAGAGAAATAGTGTTTGATATAGGCGGCGGTATCCCTGAGGGACATAGCTTCAAAGGAGCTTTAATCGGAGGCCCTTCAGGGGGCGTTGTCCCAGCGGAGCATTTAGATATCGCGATAGATTATGAGTCTCTGGATTCCATAGGAACAATTATGGGGTCCGGAGGTTTGATTATTATGGACGAGACAAGTTGCATGGTGGATATTGCAAAATTTTTCCTTAAGTTCACGGTGGAAGAAAGTTGCGGAAAATGCACACCATGCCGCGAGGGAACTCCGCAGATGCTTAAAATTCTTCAACGAATAACTTCAGGTGAAGGCATGCCCGGAGATATAGAAAATCTTGAACGCACAGGCAGAATAATATCCAGAACTTCCTTATGCGGGCTCGGACAGAGCGCGTCTAATCCCGTGCTTTCAACTATAAGATTTTTTAAAAACGAATATGAATCTCATATAAATGAAAAAAAATGTCCGTCTTCCGTATGCGATATGAAACCGAAAGCAATGGAGAATAAAAATGGAAAAAAAATCCGTGTTAGAAAGATTGCATGAAACGCAGGACAAAGAAAAAGAGAAAAATTATATTTCCGAACAAAAGGCATCTGAATTGTTGAAAGAAAATTCAGATTCCCTTTCTCATATTTACGGAGTAGCGACTTTTTATACAATGTTGTCCGTTAAGCCGCGCGGCAGATATATCATAAGGATTTGCCGCAACCTTGCCTGCCATCTGGAGAATGCGGATTCCGTTGCCGAAGAACTCAAAAATCTTCTCGGCATAGGATTCGGAGAGACCACTACCGACGGCAAATTTACTCTTGAAGAAAGCAGCTGTTTGGGAATGTGCTCTGTTGCGCCTGCTATGATGATAAACGACGAACCGTACGGAAATCTTACTCCGGAAAAGGTAAAGGATATAATTGAAAGTTTAAAGGCGGGGAGTAAAAAATGAAATTCTTCAGAACGCATATTTTAGTGTCCAAGGACTCGAAAAGCATGTTCGCCGGCGCAGAAACGGTGGAAAAGCTTCTTGTTGAGGAAATTAAAAAACAAGGGCTCGGCGAAGAGATAAAAGTAATCAGCACAGGCAGTATAGGTTTTGAAGGAACTGGGGTTACCATTGCGGTATATCCGGACGGTATAGTTTATTCGCCTGTAACTGTTTCTGACATACCTGAAATAGTTAGCGAGCATCTGCTTAAAGGCAGAGTTGTCAAGCGTATAGCATTTCCAATCAAAACAAGTAAAATGCCGTCTGGAGTTACATTCCCCGAAAAGGTTATAGGCATTCAAAAAAGAATCGTTCTGAAAAATGTAGGTTTTATTAATCCGGAAAATATTGAGGAATACATAGCGCAAGACGGTTACTCAGCGCTCGCTAAATCTCTCTGCGATATGAAACCTTCGGATGTTATATCATTGATTACAGCATCTGAATTAAGAGGCCGCGGCGGCGCCGGATATCCTACAGGTTTGAAATGGGCTGCGGCAGCAGAGGTTAAAGGGGATTGTAAATATATAATATGCAATGCGGATGAAGGCGAGCCAGGCACATTCAAAGACAGAGAAATAATGGAGGGAGATCCTCATACTCTTCTTGAAGGAATGGCTATAGCCGGATATGCTGTTGGCGCTTCTGTCGGATATATATACATAAGAGGAGAATACGCGATTTCAATAAATCGTTTAAACAAGGCTATAGAAGATGCCAGATCTTACGGGTTGCTCGGTAAAAATATTCTCGGCAGCGGATTTGATTTTGAAATAGAAATAAAAAAAGGCGCAGGCGCGTATGTCTGCGGAGAAGAATCGGCATTAATAGAATCAATTGAAGGCAGCCGCGGCGAGCCGAGAAAAAAGCCTCCGTATCCCGTTGTTTCAGGTTTATGGGCAAAACCCACAGTGGTAAATAATGTGGAAACATTGGCTAATGTGCCCCGCATATTGGAGAACGGCGCAGAATGGTACAAGTCGTTGGGAACTGAAGGTTCAAGAGGAACTAAATTATTTTCTCTTATGGGAGATATAAAGTGGAAGGGTGTCATAGAGATACCGTTTGGCACTCCTTTGTCAAAGATTGTAATGAACATTGCCGGAGGACTTAAAAACAACGCTAAACTTAAAGCTGTAATTTTGGGCGGAGTCTCAGGGTATTTAATAAAACCTGAAGAACTTGACATACCTGTGGATTTTAATTCTTTGGCGCGTATAGAAGCGGGTCCTGGTTCGGGTTCTATAATCGTTCTTGATGATTCCAGAGACATTGTGGATATAGTTAAAAATATAGCTGAATTTTTCAAACATGAAAGTTGCGGGAAATGCACCCCTTGCCGTATAGGAACTGATCAGATATGCGAGATAATAGATAGATTTTTTTATGATGAGGGTTCTGAGGATGATTTGAATAAACTAATGCGTCTTTCGGAAACTATGTTCCAAACATCTTTTTGCGCGCTCGGGCAAACTGCTCCCAATATACTCCAGCAGTCATTGAAAAAATTTCGCGGCGACTGGGAACGGCATTTTTTTAAAAGCGAATGAAAATATTAATTACGGGTGCTACAGGTTTTATCGGAAGAAATGCGGCGCTCAGACTTTTGCGGGAAGGACATATTATATCGGTACTGGTAAGGAATGCGTCTAAGGCGTCTTTTCTGAAATCAGCAGGCGCGCAATTAATATGCAAAGACATAACAGATAAAAATCTTTCCGATAACATAGGAATGCGCGACTTTGACGTGATAATTCATTGCGCAGGGCTTGTGCAGAATTGCAACTATAATAAACTGTATTCTGTAAATGTTAAAGGTTCTGAAAATATCTGTCGCCTTGCGCTGGAACTCGGAGTAAAAAAACTTATTTATACCAGTTCTGTGTCTGTAATAAGCGGAAATGATAAACCCTCTCTTACAGATGATTTGCCTTACAAGGCCTCAAACCTATACGGCAAATCCAAGATGGAAGCCGAGAAAATAGTTGTTGGTTATAGACAAAAAGGATTGAGGATCGCGATATTAAGACCGTCTATGGTTTATGGAGAAAACGAACCGCATTTGACTAATTTGCTTCTAACTTTAATGAAATACAGATTGATGCCTATGCCTGGCAATGGCGCAGCTAAGTGGCATTTGGTATATATAAAAAATCTTGTTGAGGTATATTCCGCTGCTGTAAAAAACGATGCTTATTTGGATGGCACTTTTCTTGTAGCTGACGAAGAGGTTTTAACTGTTAAAGAGATATTCAAAATATTCAGCGAAAATATAGGTGGCAAAATGCCTTACTCGTTGCCGGACCCGATTACTGGATTTTTGCGTTATGTGCCTTATTTCGGAGATAAAATAAGATTTTTTCTTAAAGACAGGGTCTATGATACATCACGGCTTAGAGCAGCTGGTTGTAAGATGCCGCATAAGGCGCAGGATGCTCTGAAATTGACTGCCAAGCACTGGATAAAAAAAAGGAGAAATTAATATGGATGTTAACATGCAAACCGTAGAAGTAAAAATTAACGGGCAAAGTTATAATATGAATGAAGACATGACAATCCTTGAGGCATGCGAGAGTGTGGGTATAAAAATACCGACATTGTGTTATTTGAAAGGTATTTGCGAGGAAGGTTCCTGCGGGATCTGTGTTGTTGAAGTGAAAAAGTTTAAGGCTTTACGCAGGGCTTGCATAACAAAAATTATGGCTGATATGGAGATTTTTACGAACACCCCGTCTGTACGGGAAGCAAGAAGAACCAATCTGGAATTGTTGCTTGCCAATCATCCAAAGGACTGTCTTGTATGTTCCAAAAGCGCTTCCTGCGATTTGAGAAAACTTACAGAGGATTTCGGTTTAAAAGAAAGCAGGTTTGAGAAAACCCGCGCTAAAGATTTTGAAATAGATATCAGCTCTCCTTCTATAGTCAGAGATCCCAATAAATGCATTCTTTGTCGCAGATGTGTAGAGGTATGCAGCAAAGTGCAAAAAGTAAATGCTATATGCATAGCAAACAGAGGATCAAATAGCACTGTTTCCACAAGTTTTGAAAAAGGTCTTGGCAATGTGGAATGTACAAATTGCGGGCAGTGCGTTCTTGTATGTCCCACAGGCGCTCTTACGGAAAAGGAATATATTGAGGATGTTTGGAAAGAATTGGCTGAACCTGAAAAATTTGTTATTGTTCAGACAGCTCCTGCTGTCAGGGCGTCCATAGGAGAAGAATTCGGATTGCCAGCGGGCACTCTTGTCACAGGAAGGATGGTTGCTGCGTTAAGACGTGTTGGGTTTAAAAAGGTATTTGATACTCAGTTTTCTGCGGATTTGACTATTATGGAAGAGGGCAGTGAATTATTGCATAGGTTAAATTCGAAAGGCGTGTTTCCCATGATAACGTCCTGTTCTCCTGGGTGGATAAAATTTATAGAACACTTTTATCCTGATCTCATAGGGCATCTATCATCATGTAAATCTCCTCAGCAGATGTTCGGAGCTGTAGCAAAAACCTATTATGCCGAAAAACTTGGTATTGATCCGCGAAAGATGGTGGTTGTTTCTATAATGCCATGCACTGCGAAAAAATTTGAAGCGCGTAGACCGGAATTTGATTCCGCTTTTAATTATTGGCAGGAAAAGGGAACTATTAAAGATATTACCGCATTTTCTGATATTGATTATGTGCTCACCACCAGAGAGGCCGCTAAAATGATAAAAGAAGGCGGTATTGATTTTATTCATCTGAAAGATGAAGATTTTGACGCTCCTCTTGGTATGTCAAGTGGCGCTGGAGTAATATTTGCCAATACAGGCGGGGTTATGGAAGCAGCTATAAGAACTGCATATGAGCTGGTAACAGGAAAATCATTAGAAAAATTGGAGTGCAAAAGCATAAGAGGGCTTGACGGAATAAAAACAGCAGATATTGATATAGCAGGAACAACTATTAAGGTTGCTGTTGCGCACGGATTATCAAATGCAAGGATATTATTGGATGAGATAAAAGAAGGGAAAAGTCCTTATCACTTTATTGAGATTATGGCTTGTCCGGGTGGATGTATTGGTGGTGGTGGCCAGCCGTATAATGCGTCGGAGTATTCCGGCACGGAATTAAGAAAGAAAAGAGCGTCTGCTATTTACAAGGAAGATGAAGGCAAAAAGGTTCGTAAATCTCATGAAAATGAGGAGATAAAAGCGTTATATAAAGAATTTTTGGGAAAACCGCTTGGGGAAAAATCTCATAAATTGCTTCATACCAAATATACAAAAAGAGGTATATAGCAACAAAAAAAATTATTGGAGGTTTATTTATGGAAGAATATGTTCTTGTTGTTTCTATCACTGTAAAGCAGAGGAATGTAAATGCTCCTAAGGTGAACAAGGTATTGACTTCCTGCGGAGAAGTTGTGCTTGCAAGAATGGGGATACATTATGAGAAATGTGATGTTAATATCATAACCCTGGTTACCGTAGGTGACAAAAAAGATATTCAGTCGCTTGTAAAAAAATTGACTGCAATAAAAGGGGTTAAAGCAGCAATAACTTCACTCCCTGTATAGATAAATATAAAATTATCATTTGGGAAAGGACGAAAATATGATGTCTGTAATAAAAAAGCGGGAAATAGATAAGTATCTTGTGAATAAGAAATCTTTTATAGACGAAACCGAGATAAATAAAAAATTAGCAGCCAACAAAAAAAATGATTTAATAAGATTAAATGAAATTCTTAAAAAATCGCTTGCTATAGAAACATTGTCTCCTGACGAAACCGCATTTTTGCTGAATATTTCGAATAAGGATTATTGGCAAAAAATATTTGAAACAGCATCTGCTGTGAAGAAAAAGGTTTACAATAATAGGATAGTAACTTTCGCTCCGCTTTACTGCAGCAATTTGTGCGTGAATAATTGTATGTATTGCGGTTTCCGCAACAGTAATGAAGCAGTAGTAAGGAAAAGGTTGCGTCTTGAAGAAATCAGGAAGGAAGTGCTTTGGCTTGTCGGTAAACTCGGGCATAAGCGTCTCATATCCGTTTACGGGGAGCATCCGTCCACTGGAATAGATTATATCTGCGAAAGTTTAAGAACTATATACTCGGCAACGGTTAAGACAAAAAAAGGTTATATCGGCATAAGAAGGGTAAATGTCAATGCCGCCCCTATGTCCATATCTGATCTTAAAAAACTTCATAAAGCCGGAATAGGGACATATCAGGTATTTCAGGAAACATATCATCCTCAGATGTATAGCAAGGTGCACCCTGCTTCCACTATAAAAGGCAATTATTTGTGGCGGCTTTACTGTATGCACAGAGCTATGGAAGCAGGCATAGATGATGTAGGCATTGGGGTATTGTTCGGACTTTATGACTGGAAGTTTGAAGTTATGGGCATTCTGTATCATGCCATAGAACTTGAAAAAAGATTTGGCATAGGTCCGCATACAGTGTCTTTTCCAAGGTTGAAACCAGCGTTTAATACGCCATTTTCAAAAGGGACAAAATATCAGGTTTCAGATGATGATTTAAAAAAATTGGTTGCTGTGATTAGATTGGCAGTTCCTTACACAGGAATGATTCTTACAGCGCGGGAACCGGAAGATGTGAGATCGAAACTTTGGCAGGTAGGCATTACACAAATGGATGCTGGCACTAAAATAGGTATAGGGGATTATAGTGATGAACACGATTTGCGCAGCAGTGACAAAGAGCAATTTTTAATAGGGGACACGAGATCTTTGGACGAGGTTATCGGAGACCTTGCCGGCAGAGGTATGATAACCTCTTTTTGTACTGCGGGTTACCGTTGCGGAAGAACCGGCAAAAACATTATGCAGCTTCTTAGAACGGGTCAAGAGGGTAAATTCTGCAAACTCAATGCCATATTGACTTTTAAAGAATGGCTGGATGATTTTGCCTGTGCGCGTACTAAATCGTTGGGCAAAAAACTGATAAAAAAAGAAATAGAGGAAGTGAAAAAAATATTTCCCAAATCTATTTACGGAAAATTTTTACAATATTACGCGGAAACGGCGAACGGGAAAAAGGACTTGTATTTTTAATGTTTAACACTCCCAAAGGATTAAGATTACACATAGGCATATTCGGCAGGACAAATGTAGGAAAATCATCTCTTTTGAACGCTCTGACGAGACAAAATGTTTCAATAATATCCTCTGTCCCAGGAACAACCACGGATCCTGTGGAAAAAGCTATGGAACTTTTGCCTATAGGGCCTGTTCTGTTCATAGATACTGCCGGAATAAACGATGTGAGTTCTCTCGGCGGTTTGCGACTGGATAAAACAAAAAAAATAATTGATAGGGTTGATATCGCGCTGCTCGTTACAGAGGCGGATGTTTGGGGCGAATTTGAAGAGAATCTTTTTTTTCAGTTTGTTGAAAAAAAGATTCCGGTGTTGGTTATTTTAAATAAAACGGATATTCTTTCCATGGACGAAAAGATTGTAAAAATGTTGTCATCCAGAAAAATCCCTTATGTCGGATTGAGTTGTTCTAAAGCCGGCTGGGATGCAGCTTCGACTGTAAAAAATGAAATAATAAAAATATTACCCGATGAATTGATGCAACCCGTAAGAATAATCGCAGATCTTATTAAATCCGGGGATACAGTAGTTCTTGTTGTTCCAGTTGACAAAGAAGCTCCCAAGGGCAGGTTAATCATGCCCCAACAGCAGGCAATACGGGATATTCTGGATGCCGGGGCATACGCTTATGTTGTCAATGAAAAAACTCTTTCCGAAACAATAAAAAATCTAAGGACAAAACCGGCAATGGTTGTAACTGATTCTCAGGCATTTGAAACTGTGTTTAAGCAAACTCCTTTAGACATACCTGTTACCAGTTTTTCTATGCTTTTTGCCAGATTCAAAGGCGATTTAGAAGAACTTGTAAAAGGAGCTTGTGAAATAGATAAACTTCAAAACGGAGACAGTGTACTTATTGCGGAGGCATGCACTCATCATCCTATTGGCGATGATATAGGCAGGGTAAAGATTCCGGATTGGATAAGAAAAAAGCAAGCTGCGGATATTAAATTTGATATTATAAGCGGGCATGATTATCCGGAGGATTTAAGTAAATATAAATTGATTATTCATTGCGGAGCATGCACTTTGAACAGAAAAGAAATGCTATCGCGAATCATGCAATGCCGGCTGGCAAATGTTCCCATAACAAACTATGGTATAGCAATAGCCCATATCTTTGGCAATCTTAAAAGAGCGTTGGAACCATTAATAAAGAAAGATGACACAGAAAAGTCATAAGTATTTTGATTCTATAGCGAATATTTTTGAATTGACAAAATCGATAAATTTGATAAAATATATAAATTACAAGTAAATGGGCCCTTAGCTCAGTTGGTCAGAGCAGATGACTCATAATCATCGGGTCGGGGGTTCAAGTCCCTCAGGGCCCATTATTATTTTTGTATAAACGTTTATGACACAAAGGATGTGTAATTTGTGTTGCGCGGGATTCTGAAAAAAGGGGCGATGCCCCGTTGATAAGTGAAGCGAAGGGGCTTGTAATATGAGTCCATATTAGCTTCATTTTTTTATATGAAAGTTATTAAGAAAAAATTAGATTTAAAAGATACAGATTGTCATACATCTGAAATTCTTAAGAGATTATTTAGCAGATATAAGTACGCGCCAGCAACCGCGTTGCATTTTTCCACGCCTCTTGAAATCCTTGTCGCAACCATATTGTCCGCTCAATGTACAGATGAAAGAGTGAACAAAATAACTCCCTGGCTTTTTAAAAAATATCATACTGCGCGGGATTATGCGCAAACCCCTGTAAAGATTCTTGAGCAGGAAATCAGAACAGCCGGATTTTATCATAATAAGGCAAAAAATATAATAGGTGCGTGTCATATAATCGATAAAAAATATGCTGGAAGAGTTCCAGATAAAATGGAAGAACTTATTCAACTTCCTGGTGTCGCGCGAAAAACAGCCAATATTGTTCTTGGAAACGCCTATGGAATCGTTGTAGGTATTGCCGTGGATACCCATGTGCGAAGGTTATCTAATAGATTGGGATTTACAAAGGAAAATATTCCGGAGAAAATAGAAAAAGACCTTATGAATTTAATTGAACGAAAAAACTGGTTTAATATATCCAATATTCTTATTGAACACGGCAGAAAGGTTTGTAAAGCGAGCAAACCCGGTTGTGAAAGTTGTTTTATATCGGACATTTGTCCTAAAATTGGGATTCCGGTCAATTAGTTCAATTGATTTTCAATATAAAACTCTAATAAAACCGGATATATTATTTCGCGTAAGAGCAACCCTATTTTGAATAATTTTTCACAACTTACACAAAATACTTGACATTACCTGACTTATACAAAAACTTGACAAAAATAAGTAAATTAATTATAATAATTATATAAGCGCGATAGAAAAAGTTAGAGGGGGGATAAAAATATGATTCTGATATTTTACCTATAACGCGAAATAACAAAAAATGCCCCCGATAGTATTTATCAGCCATTGATGACAGAGGGACGGCATAATATGAAAATATATAATCCGGAATCTTTTTTGATGGCAATATCAGTGTTTTAAAGCAGAGGTATTTTATAGCCCCTGTTTTTTTATTGTTTCAAAATAATTTGGAATTACTAATTAGGGTTACCGAAACCTAAAAGATTACTTAATATTCTTCTTGTTGAGGACAGTGAAATTGATATTCTTATTCTTAAGAGAGTTTTCGAAAGGATAAAAATACAGGACAGATTATATGTGTCGCATACAGGAGAAGATGCTCTGGATTTTGTCAATGGAATAGGAAATTACGCGTACGCGAAACCGCCTCTTCCGGATTTGATGCTGTTAGATATATTATTGCCAGGGATTGACGGGTTTGAAGTGCTTGAAAAATTGCGTTCTCCTCCGCGGCACAGAAGAATTCCGGTAATAATGCTTACTACATCATCCAGTCAGGAAGACATTGTGAAAAGTTACGACAAAGGAGCGTGTTCCTTTATAACAAAGCCGATAGATGTTAATAGATTTGTCGAAATAATGGAGCATTTTTACGAATATTGGTCTGCTGTTTCAAGAATACCTTCTACAGAGGGTGATAAATGAAAAACGAAAAAATATTGATTATTGACGATAACGAAGACGATCGTTTAATAATGGAAAGGTTTCTCAAGAAGGTAGGTTATAAAAATATATTTTTTGCGGACACAGCGGAAAAAGGGGTGATTCTTGCCGAAAAAGAAACCCCTGCGATAGCTCTCGTGGATATAAAACTTCCGGATTTAGACGGTATCAGAACATGTTCCATTCTGAAAACGAGGGCAAAGGTGCGCGCTGTCATTATGGTAACCGGATTAGATGATCAGGGAACAAAAAAACTTGCCGTATCCTTCGGCTCCGACGGTTATATGGTAAAGCCTGTGACAGTTAAAGAATTAAGTTTACAAATCCAAAGAATAATCGGCAAAAATTCCGGTTCCTGAAAAAATACTAACTATCAATAATACGCATGCCGCAATTAAGGTGAAAAAATATTTCAGTACTGTTCAATCATTTAATGCGGTTCTTTCGTATTTAATGTGGGAATATTGTGGAATAATAAGTGTATTTTAATTCAATATTACTTTATCTGCCCGCTCCATGACCGTGCTTGTTGAGAATGTAAAACGACGGAATAGATCCTACGATAAAGGCAACAAAGTTCGGATGTTTCATTGACTTTTTTACTGATAATCAATGCGCTGTTCATTTTTATGCTTTTTACCGTATATAAATCATGCTGTTTTTCCACAATATTTAAGAAAGAACCTTTAATGCAATGATAAGATGTAGGGAGTTAAGGATATGTGCATTACGAAATATGCGCGCGACATCATAGAAAACCTGCATACTTCTATCGTCTCGGTCAATTATGAAGGTAAAATTACCGATGTTAATGAAGCTATGGTCAATGTTACCGGCATACGGCGAAAAGATCTGATAGGCACGGATTTTTTCGGATATTTCACGGAACCTTCATTGGCGCAGGAAGTATGCCGCAGGGTATTCAGTGAAGGAAGTATTTTACAATATCATCTTGTTTTAAAGCATATTAACGGCGGAAAAACGGATGTAGTGTGCGATTCTTTTGTTTTTAACGGAGCGTTAGAAAATAAAACTGCGATATTTATTGTCCGGAATATTAACGCGGACGAATCTGCTGCTGGAAAACTGAAAAAAATCAGAGAAAGTTTTCTTAATATGCGCCAAATTTTTCGTATAGGCAACTGGGAGTTCGATATTGTTAATAATAAACTGCAATGGTCGGATGAAATCTATACTATTTTTGAAATTGATCCTGTAAAGTTCGGCGCTACATATGAAGCGTTTTTGGATGCTGTTCATCCTGCTGATAGAGAAGCCGTAAAATCTGCGTATGAAAATTCTCTAAAAAACCGGACTCCGTATGAAATGGAACACCGTATTGTGACACCGTCCCGCATAGTTAAATATGTGCTTGAGGATTGCGAAACATTTTATGATTCCGAAGGTGCGCCGTTGCGTTCAGTGGGTGTAATGCAGGATATAACAGACCGCAAACAAATCGAGAATATGCTTAAGGAAAGCAGGTCAAGGTTGGTTGAGGCCCAGCATATTGCTCATATAGGCAACTGGGAGTTGGATATTGTAGAAAATAAAGTGATCTGGTCGAACGAGGTTTATTATATTTACGAAACCGATCCCGCTTCTTTTGGAGCAACTTATGCGGATTTCATCAATGCAGTTCATCCTGCCGACAGGGAGGCTATTGATTCAGCATATAAAGATTCCGTTATAAAAAAAATTCCATGTTCGCTGGACCATCGTATCCTTATGCCGGACGGCCGCGTGAAATATGTTCATGAATATTGGAAAACCTTCTATGATATTGACGGCGTTCCTGTCCGTTCCGCGGGTACCGTGCAGGATATTACTGCTCGAAAGCAGGCGGAAGAAAAGTTGCGGATATTGTCGTCCCGTCAGCAGGCGCTTCTTGCCGCGATACCGGACATTATAATGGAAGTGGACACTAATAAAATATACAGATGGGCAAATAAGGCTGGTTTGGAATTTTTCGGAGATGATGTTTGCGGGAAATCCGCGGATTTCTATTTCGCGGGGGAAGAGAAAGTTTATGATCTTGTAAATCCGATTTTTCAAGGGGATGAAAATATCGTTTATCTTGAAAGCTGGCAGAAGCGTAAAGACGGGGAAAACCGGCTGCTTGCCTGGTGGTGCAGATCTCTCAAAGACGGGGCTGGGAATGTGACAGGAGCGATTTCCTCTGCGAGAGATATTACCAAACAGAAACAGGCTGAAGAATCATTGAAAATCAAGAGTGAAGAATTAACTGCAGTGAATAAAGAACTGGAATCATTTGTTACCATGGCAGCGCATGATCTTAAAGAGCCTCTTAGAGGAATGCAGGTTTTTAGTCAGTTTTTATTGGATGATTACTCGGAAAAATTGGATGCTACTGGAAAAGATTATATTAGGCGCATAGCTCTGGGCGGTAAAAGAGCGTCTATGCTGATAGACGATCTTCTCAGATTATCAAGAATTTCCAGAGTAAAAAATCCGTATTCTATGATTGATTCCGGCAAACTTGTAAAAAAGGTTTTGGGACAACTGGAACATTTTATCGAAAAAAAGAAAGCGAAAATAAAAATGGCAGGGAAATTTCCCATTGTTTTTGGCGATGATATAAAACTCAAGGTGGTATTTAATAATCTTATTTCTAACGGAATTATTTATTCCGATAAGTCAAATCCGGAAATAAAAATTAAAGCAGAAGATTCCGAAAAGGAAGTAAGATTTTCGGTTGAGGATAACGGCATAGGGATAAAGGAAGAATATTTTGAAGATATATTTAAAATGTTTAAGCGCCTGCATAGCAGTCAGGAATACGGCGGCGGTACAGGGGTGGGTCTTGCTATTGTCAAAAAAATAATTGAAGAACATAACGGAAAACTATGGGTGGAATCTGAAATAGGAAAAGGCAGTATATTTTTCTTTACGATACCTAAAGTATTGAAACACCCGAACAATTGACATTCCGGGGAGAAAAATTATGAAAAACGCGCGCAATGCGGATTTGAACAAAAAAGTGTCAATGATTGATATTCTGGTGGTTGAAGACAATGAAGATGATATCAGAATATTGGAAAAGGTATTTGAAAATATGAAGCTTCTGAATATCATATCCGTGGTTAGAAACGGTCAGGAAGCTCTTGATTATATTTATCATTTGGGAAAATACGCCTTTTCCGGCAACCCTACGCCCGGGCTGATTCTTTTGGACATTAGAATGCCGATTATGGACGGTTTTGAAGTGCTTGCCAAACTTAAATCAGATCCGGAACACAGGAAAATACCCGTGATAATTTTAACCACTTCCGACAGAGAAGAGGATATAGCAAAGAGTTACGAAAACGGCGCCTGTTCTTTTGTAACCAAACCTGTTAGCTTTTTTGATTTTATCAAGATTATGGAAAGATTTGAAATTTATTGGACTTTAGTGTCGAAAATTCCGGAGGCTAAATAGTAATGGGAACCGCCAAAAACTCTGCGTGTATAAAAGTATTGCTGGTCGAAGATAATCCTTCGGACGTTTTGGCAATGAAAAAGGCCTTTTCGGAAATTACAAAAGTAAATTTTGAATTGATTTGCGTATCCAGGTTGCAAACTGCCATAGCGTATTGCCGTCAGGTAAAAATAGATGCAGTATTGCTGAATTTCAGTTTGCCTGATAGTCAGGGTATAGAAACCTTTTACAGATTATACGCCGAAATACCGGATGTCCCGATTGTTTTGTTCAGCGGTATTGACGAATCCGATATGGCCTTAAAAGCAGTTAGCGAAGGAGCTCAGGATTATCTTGTGAAACATACTTATACTGCTAACGGTGTGGTCAGAGCAATACAATATGCCCGTGAACGTCATAAAATGGTTAAAGCATTGGAAAATTCCAATAGGGATCTGGCGCAGTTCGCTTATTTTGCTGCGCATGATCTTCAGTCGCCGTTAAGAGCGATAATTGAGTATTTGGAGATCTTGCAGTATAAATACGGTAATAAACTTGATGTGGACGCGCACCAGATTATGGAGTATGCAATAGCAGTATCAGGCAGATTAAAAGCATTGATCAACAATCTTCTGATATACTCTCAGGTGGATTTGGGAAAAAAGACGTTTGAGATTATTGATTTTTCAACGGTTATACCGGAAATATTAAATAATCATAAAAAAAATATTGAAGAAAAGCGAGCTGTAATCACGTATCATTCAATGCCGTCTATCAGAGCCGATAAAATGCAGATTACGCAATTATTTGACAACCTTATAGGAAACGCGCTTAAATTTTCCAAAGTTCATCCTGTTATTGATATTACAGCCAAACAGCAAAAAGAAAAAGAGTGGCTTTTTTCCGTAAAGGACAACGGTATAGGATTGGATATGAAATATGCGGATTCTATTTTTGAAAGTTTTAATCGGCTTAACGGGATACACGAATATCCTGGCACAGGTCTTGGTTTGGCAATCTGTAAAAGAATAGTGGAGCGGCACGGTGGACGTATATGGGCGGATTCAATGCTCGGCAAAGGAAGTATTTTTTATTTTACCATAACGGAAAAAACTGAACATAAATAAAATATAAGGAGGAAAGAAATATGAACAAACAACGTATATTGATAGCGGACGACGATATAAGCGTAATTGAAATGTTGCGTATGAATCTTGAGAAAGATTATGATGTTGATGCCGCTTATGACGGAGAGGAAGCGCTGGCTAAAATTATGAATCAGGGCATTAATAGACCTGATCTAATTATTTTGGATGTTATAATGCCGAAAGTCAACGGATTTGATGTGGCAAAAAGGATAAAAGGCAATGAAGTTTATAAGAATATACCGATTATTATGCTTACAGTTAAGGATCAGCCATTGGATAAGGTAATCGGCTTATTTGATTGCGGAGTAAATCATTATCTGACAAAACCCGTAAATATCAATGATTTAATGATACTTGTTTTAAAAATCCTACCCAAAAAAAACGAATGAAATGGCCACATATCTTATTTGATTTCGGTGACTGCTTTGCCAACTGATTGGTTAATCCTTTAGGGATTTAGGGGATCGGAAGGCGTATCACTATTTTGTGTCCATTCGTTAGGGACGCAGAGAAGATTGATCTAAGAACTTTTATTTATTCGCTCTTTTTTGTCAAACCTTTCAGGAGTTGACTTTTTTTAGAGAAGAACCGTCCCCGCAATATTTTTCCAACTGATTTACATGTCCACTAAACAGGGGAAAGGGCAATATTTGACAAAAACGCAATTATAATTATAATATAGTATATTATAATGTTGTGGTAGTTCAAAAATATAAATGAAAAAATATTTAAATAATCAACTGAACTATTTGACAATGAATAAATATGTAATAGTAATAACCGCGCAAGAGGATATTTTTCTGCCGGCATACAAAGGCTCAACATTCAGAGGCGGTTTCGGTAATGCTTTTAAAAAAATATGCTGCATTCAAAGACATTCTGAATGTGTTAAATGTATATTGCGCGATAAATGCGCTTATTCCTTTATTTTTGAAAGTTCGCCTTTGTCGGATTCCCAGAAATTAAAAAATCTTGAAGAAATACCCAGACCTTTCGTTATAGAACCACCGTTAGCAAAAGAAACAAAATATCATGCCGGCGATATACTTAAATTTGGACTTATTTTGTTTGGCAAAGCAGTGGAATTTTTGCCGTATATGATTTATACATTTGCTGAACTTGGGAAAATAGGAATAGGAAAAGGAAGAGGCAAGTTTGAGTTAAAAGAAGTATTAGACATTACCGGTAAAGTTATTTATGACTCCCAAACAGGTGTATTGAAAAATACTATAAAAGAAGCCATTTTAAGCGATAGTGAAGAATCTTGCCTTTACAATTCATTAAAAATAAATTTTCTTACTCCAACACGGATTAAATTTAATGGTCATTATACATCTAATCCAGAGTTTCATATTCTATTCAGAACCCTTCTGCGCCGGATTTCAAATCTTATGTATTTCTACTGTGGCAAATCACTTGATATAAACTTTAAAGAAACAATCTCTCAATCCGAAAGAATAAAAATAAAAAATATAAATGTAAAATGGCACGATTGGGAAAGATATTCTTCAAGACAGAACACAAGAATGTCTCTTGGCGGATTTGTTGGAGAAGCCGAATACTCGGGAGATATTATGCCGTTTATGCCGTTTTTACGCCTTGGCGAATACACCCACATAGGCAAAAACTGTACCTTCGGTCTGGGAAAATATGAGATAGGGAAAAATTAAAATGATTGAAGAAACCACTTATAAAATAGCAATTGCCGGTTTTTTACATGATATAGGTAAGTTTGCCGAACGGGCAAAAATCGATATTGAACAAGATTTCTTAGATTCTGCTATTACACAATATTGTCCAAAGTATCAAAACAGAAATACACATATTCATTCGGCTTACACAGCGGCTTTTATTAACCACATAGAAAAGCTTTTGCCAAAGCAATTTAATAAAGGCAATTGGGGATTAAGTGATGATTTTATGAACCTTGCCGCCGGCCACCATAAACCCGAAACCACCTTGCAATGGGTTATTGCCATTGCCGACAGGGTTAGCAGTGGTTTTGAACGCGATGAATTTGAAGAATATAATAAAGAGATTGCCGTCAAAAATTATAAAAAGACCAGATTATTAACTATTTTTGAACAAATTTCTACTGATGTAGAACGGAAGCCGGATAATCTGGAATCCCTCAAATATAGGTATTCATTACGAGAACTTTCTCCCCACAATGTTTTTCCAAATGATGAGGCAAGTACCAGGCCAATAGACAGTGGATCTGCAACAAAAGAATACAAGCAACTATTTGACAATTTTATATATGCACTTGAAAACTTAAAACACAAGGACAATATTCCTTTATGGTTTGAACATTTTGATTCTCTTTTTATGATTTATGCTTCGCATATTCCAGCCGCGACTGTAGGCAATGTGATTCCTGATGTATCTCTTTATGACCACTCAAAAATGACTGCTGCTATAGCTACTGCCATTTATTTGTATCACAAGGATAATTTAGAAACAGAAAAGATTAAGGAATATAACGATAATAAATTTTTGATAATTACAGGTGATTTTTATGGTATTCAGGATTTTATTTTTGCCGAAGGAGGCAGCACCAATAAATCAGCGGCAAAATTACTGCGGGGCAGGTCGTTTGCTGTTTCTCTTATCGCGGAATTAGCCGCGGATATGCTCTGCCGTGAGATTGGTTTACCTCACACCTCCGTTATTTTAAATGCTGCTGGTAAATTTACAATTCTTGCACCGAATACCGAAGGGACCAGAGTTAAAATTAAAGAAGTTGAAAATAAAATAAACGAATGGCTTATAAAATGGTTCTACGGTGAAACATCTGTAGGTATATCTTCTATAGAGGCTTCCTGTAATGATTTTGTTTATAAAAAATTTCCTAATTTATGGGAGCATTTATCAAAAATAACAGAGCAGAAAAAATACAATAAAATAGACCTTCAGAAATACGGTGGTTCAGTTAATGATTATCTTAATACCTTTGATAATACCCTGATATGCCCTTTCTGCAGCAAAAGGCCATCCAATAAAGAATCTGAAAACGACAAATTTTTGAGTAAAGATGTCAAATCTGCCTGTAAAATATGTCGTGACCATATTTATTTAGGCGCTAATTTAGTTAAGACAAGTAAAATTGCCGTTACTACAATTGATGCTGATATTCACGGTGATAAACTTCTTGAACCGATTTTCGGAGAATATCAGGTCTCGCTGGATGTTACCGGCAAACTATCTGAACTTGCCAATGCCGGCACTCTCCTGAAATACTGGGATATTTCCATCTCATCCGAAGGCGAAATCAGCAAGGATATTACTGCTAAATTCCTGAATGGTTATGTGCCGAAATACACTAAAGAAGACGATGAAAATGATATGCGTTTAATTGCCGGCAGAAAAAGTGAACAAACTAAATTGGAACTTATAGAAATGATTAATGAGGGTAATCCTAAAATCTTTAGCCATATTGCCCAGAAGTCGTTAAAACAACTGGAAAATAAACCAGACAAATTCTCCGGTATTGCAGCATTAGGAATCTTAAAAGCTGATGTGGATCATTTAGGACTAATCTTTGCCTGCGGACTGAAAAGGCAGAACATCTCCCGTCTGGCTACTTTAAGCCGTCAGATGAACGGGTTCTTTACTATTTACTTGCCATATATCCTAAAGACCAAAGAGGCATTCAAGGATATTTATACGGTCTTTGCCGGCGGTGATGACCTGTTCCTGATTGGTCCGTGGAACAGGATTATTGAATTTGCTTCATTCCTGCAAAAGTCATTTCAGAAATATGTCTGCGGAAATACGGGTATAACCATTTCAGCCGGGATA
>MWCF01000018.1 GCA_002069855.1 Elusimicrobia bacterium ADurb.Bin231
CTATAAAAATCATTTTAGTTCCCCTTCAGAAAATATCTTTTTATCTATGTCCAAGCCGTGTGTTTTCACCTCGTCTATGAAAGTAGGAAATATTCCGGTAGCAACAAATTTTCCCACAACCTTTTTATTTTCTATGCCTGTTTGTATATACCTGTAAATATCAACCATTTCTACGGTCCCATCATTGCGCAATCCGGTTATTTCGCTTATTTGCACAACTTTTCTTGTGCCGTCGCTCATACGCGACAATTGAACTATTACAGGTATTGCAGAAACTATCTGTTCTTTAATGGCTCTTTCAGGAAGATCAGTTCCGGCCATGATAACCATAGTAACAAGACGGCTTATTGCGTCCTTAGGAGTATTGGCGTGAACTGTGGTTAATGAACCTTCATGACCTGTATTCATTGCCTGCAACATATCCAGGGCCTCGCCGCCGCGGCACTCTCCTACGACTATTCTATCCGGTCTCATACGAAGAGCGTTAATAACAAGTTGCCTTATGGCGATCTGTCCTGTGCCTTCAATAGACGGGGGCCTGCTTTCCAAACGTATTACATGCCTCTGCTGAAGTTTCAATTCCGCGGAGTCCTCTATTGTTATTATTCTTTCCGTGGAAGGGATAAACCCTGACACTATATTCAACAATGTTGTTTTACCTGAACCTGTTCCTCCGGAAATCAAAACGCTTTTTTTCAGCAAAACGCACATCCTAAGAAATTCCGACATTTCGGGTTTCATAGAACCGAAACCTACAAGATCTCCTGTCTGCAGTTTCTTCTTGATAAATTTTCTTATGGTTATGGTAGGCCCTATCAAAGAAAGTGGAGGAATAATAATATTGACACGGGAACCGTCCAGCAATCTGGCATCAACCAAAGGAGATGATTCATCCACCCTTCTGCCGATCGGTGAAACTATTCTGTCTATAACAACAAGAAGATTGTCATTTGACTTAAACTTGGAATCAGTAAGAAATATCTTACCTTCCTTTTCTATATAAATCTCATTCGGGCCGTTCACCATTATTTCCGTAATAGCCGGATCCTGTAAATATTTTTCAAGGCAGCCCAATCCTAGAACATCATCAAGCAATTCTTCGATCAAGAGTGAACGTTCTTCCCTTGTAAGTGCATCTCCTTCTTTCGCGAGCATATCCTCTATCACTTTTTTAGTTGACTCGCGCATAGCAGCCATTTTTTCTTCGCCTACAACGCCTTTTCCAACATTCTCTATATCCAATTCCTCCACCAGCCGCGTTTGTATCTTTTCCTTGAGTTCTTCGATATAATTTTTTGATGCAAGATTGCGGATGGCTGCTTCCTTTTGAATTTCTTTCTCGTCTTTTGCTTTTTCGCCGTCCTTGCTTTCAAGTCGTTCAGATTTATCTATTCCTTCAAATACCTTTTCGGATATCAATTTCTGGGCAATATTTTTTATTTGTATAGAAAAAGCGCTGTGCGGAGCAAAATTCAACGGCTGGTCACCTTCGTTAATTGCTGTTACTACAACCTCTGGCTCATTAGGTATTTCACCAAAAACTTCCACATCCAGATAAGAAGAAATTTTCTCTTTTGACAGACCGCCTTTTACGCCGGCCATATTGATAATAACCTTAACCATGCGAAGAGGAAAATGCCATGCCTTCATGCTTTCCAGCAGTTTTAGAGCATAATTTATAGAAAGCAGATTGGGGGTTACAACAAGCAAAAGCAAATCCGAAAAGTCCAGTATTGAAACAAGACGTTCATCCAGATTTCTGGCGGTTTCTACCAATGTGTAGGGATATGCCTGTTTAAGAAGCGTCAATATTTTTTCCAGGTGCGGTGGAGTAATAGATACTTTATGAGAATAATCCAAACCGCCCAATACTGAAATACCTGCGGGATGAACGGAAAAATATCCTCTTATCATTCTCTCGTCGAGTTTAGGAAGAAAAGGAATGATATCAGATATGGATTTAGCAGGTTTAAAATTTAAGAGCATTTGCAATTCCTCTCCTCCGGAAAAACTGAAATCCGTAAGAGCTACTCTGTTTTGCAACTGCAGATGCAACGCAATGGCAAGATTTATACCGACCAACGGTTGTCCGAGACCTTCTCTCGTTTCAAATATTGAAATAATCTTTCCAGGCATGTTATCACCCTCTATATTCAAAAAAGGTTGTCTTATAAAAGTGCAGATATACGGAAAAACCGGAACATTTTTCTACCCAAATTCAAATTATTAACTATGCCCGGAATTTCCGTAATCCTGATAGAATATTAAATATACGTCCAACAACCTCTATCCGATTAAAATGTTAGTTTTATTGGTCTTGTTGCTGCTGCTGTTTGTTTGCTTTTTTCTTCTTCATCACATTAATGCCTGCCCATATAATAACTATAACAAGCACCACAAGAATAATGTTAAGTAACATCTATACCACCTCCTATTATGTCGATTTAACGCCAAAATTCTCTAAAATATTACTTATTTAAATTTCTATGCTGTAATCCTATTTACTCTGCTGCTGATATTTTTTTAATAGGTCGATAGCGCGTTGCTGCATCTCCTGGGTCTGCTGCGCTTGTTTCATATACTCCGCCTGTAAAGGAGTTACCTCTTTGCTACCGGTATCGCTCCACCTTTTTTCAGAACCCGCATCTTTAACTATCTCATTTAATTTTGCGCCGCGTGAAGCAAATATTTTTTCATCTCCAGTGGCTCTCAAAGAAAGTTTAATTGAACTTTTCTCAGCAGTAAGAACAAGAATTTCTGCTTCCACGGGTGACAAAGAAAAAGATATGGGAATTCTATTTTCCGAGGATTCCAATGTCATTGATTTCTCTATGTCTTTTTTCGATTTTAGAACAGGTTTCACCTGGCCGAGCAGAGATTTGCCTACTCCGAGAATTTGCACATTTTGAAGCACAGTTATAGCCGCTTGCTGACTTACATTATTTTTATCGTAATATTGGAAGATTCCTATAATATCAACCTTATTCCCGGGTTTAACAACTCCTGAAACCGCTTCCCTGTCAAAAACTATTGTAACCGCTCTTCTATCAGTCGGAACAACTGCGGAAAGTCCGGTATCCATACCAAGCATAAAAAGTTTTGTTGTAACTATTTGTTCACCTTTCTCTACCGGAACCTGCGCCATATAAAGCCTTTGTCCGTCGGCATCAGCAAGATCTTTAACTGATTGAAGCGCTTTGGGCTGGAGATATTCTTTAGGGATTTGTTTTACTTCCACAAGTGTCTCGTCGAGCATTGTTCCCTGCTCAAGATATTCCTTAGCCATCAAAACATTAACTTTTTGTGCGCCTTTTCTGTACTTTGATTCGATTGAATTCAAAAACCCTGCTATCGAAAGCGCAGTCATCAAACCAATCACCCCGGCAATAATCAACGGTTTTTTCATCTTTTCCTCCTGAAAACAGAGCCTGAAAATTCGCGCTCCGCAATATTTATTATTTAAAAAATTATTCACATTAAAGTATAACAAAAAAGAAAAAAAAGTCAATAAAAAAATAGCGACTTATAACAGACGCTATTTTTAAAATATCGCTGAAATTTTTATTCCTCTCCACCGCCTGGCGGAGCAGGAGGAATCGCAGGCGTACTGGCAATAGGAACATAACCTGCGCCTATTGAAATTATAGCGGAACGCGCAGACACCCAAAGTTTATCAGGAAGATCTCCTCCGCCGGGCATAATCTCCTGAAATACTTTAAATATTGTTGGTATTCCTATAGGATACCATATTTCAACACAATAAATGGATCTATCAACTCCACCCATTGACATTGTTGCTTTTATCATATTATCCATTGTTTCATATTCGCCTACTGCACCGTTAATCTCATTGCCATTACCATCAACAACCTTTATTTTAATTTTAGAGGAATCTAATTTCCTGCCAATTTTACTTCCATTTACACCGTAAAAGAATCCTCTTACAGCGCTTTTGACTTTTTCTGTGGAACAACCTCCCATACCCCAATTTCTATATTGCATAAGATCCGTTCCCCAGCGCGCGCCTTGCTGAAGAAATACCCTTGTAATTTGTATTCTTCCCATCCACACAATAAGATTTATTGCTATTACAAGTAAAGGAAGCATAACAACCTGCTCAACCATAGCCTGACCTTTTCTTGATATTTTCATAATTATGCCTCGTTATAAGTATTAGTGAAGATATGAATCTGTTTTTATCATTTCCGCATACCAACGACTACCGTTTAAGCCATCATCATCAGACCAATCAGACGGTTCGTCGTCCGCAGTATAAGCCTGATACGGATCCATTGCTAAATCACCATTAAGTAATCCTCTGTCTTCAACTTTACCGCTGCATTTGTGCACAGGGAAACCGACATTGCCCGTTGCATTAAGATACCGCGCTTTTGCAACAACAAAAATGTCAACCCAATCAATACCAAGCCAGTTGCCTGCTAATGGATATCCTTTGTTTGCCGCATGCCCTTTCCCGCGTGTAGCTGTAAAACCAATATTTTTTACAGCCCATTCTTCCGGTGTGTTGCCATCCCCCACATACCATGATTTTTTACTCGGTTCAATGTCTGTTTCAAACGCCGTAACAATATGGACATGAAGACCGGGAGGAAGAACAATTGGTACTGGCGGAAGACTGATATAAGTATGCTTAGCGCCATACCATTTTATTTCCTGTTCATTTCTCTTAAGACCCCAACCGAACCCGCCTGTAGGAACGCAATCAGCAGAACCTGGTCCAAGAAGATCTCCGGCAAGATTCTTATCATGTTGCTTAGCTACATTATATGCTATAAGAGCAGATGTCGCAGCGCCCGCTGTAGCCAGGCCTTCCTGAGCACCCACTAACATTGTTAGCAAAGGTGGTACCGCGCTTATAGCAGTTTTCTGTTCAGATGTGCCATTCCCTGTACCAGTCTGGCAATCTTGCAGACCTAAAGGATATATATCCAACTGACTGCATAATCCCGAGATATCATTTTTAAATCCAACTCCATTGATAAACTTTGGCAAAAGTGCGCATACACCGTACACGCCGCCACCGACACCAATTATTTCACCTTCACCGCCGACACTAAGAAGAGAAATATACGGAACTTTTCCATTGAGACCGCCAAAATCCACCATAGGAAACCCATTAGCAAGTGTTAAAGCAATTTGATAATTTAAATGCGCCAAAGCATTCAGCATCCTCGCCTGATGAATGGCAGCTGCCATAGTCATATTATCAACAGCATTTTGCATCATCATCCTGTCTTTCATCATCTTGCCGACATTCATCATAGAAACTTCGCAAAGCACAAGAATGGTAAAAAGCAGTATGCTGTACATAAGCATCTGTCCGGAATTTCTTTTGTTTCTTGACATCCTTCGAATAAGAAATTTTTTCATATTCATCACCCTTAAATTGTGAGCAATAATCTACCACGCCACAGCAGCCATCAATTTGCTCCACTCGTAACCGCCAAGTTCCTCATCTGCATCAAGCCCTGAACCCACATGCGTCCATATAGGATTACCAACAGCCATACCAGATAAATATCCGCTAAAACTGCCTGTAAAAATCGGTTGTATCACGGCAGGCAACAGTACTCTTTGCATATATGTATATCTTAATGTAAGTTTTATAGCACCTATTGTGCATGGTTTGGTTTGAAGTTCGCCTTCTGTTTCTACTTTTATCGGGGGGGTAAAGGGACTCATTATCAACAGCAAAGCCTGTTGAGCAGTTCCTTTAGCTGCATCTGCGCGAGCTTGTGCGCTGCCGCTTGCGTCCATGGCCTTTATCATAGCGCATCTATTTGCCATATGCACTGCCTCCAACGCACGCAAATTAGTCATGATAATACTGCTTAAATCAACAATGGCAAAAATGGTTATCGTAAAAAACACTACGGTAACCAGTTCCGTTTCCAGCATCCCCTGTCCGCGCCGGCATTTTAATCTTTTGATAAAGGTTTGGATAAAGTTTTTCATATTTCACATCCTAATTGAGATACCCTGAAATACTACTGAGTAATATTAAGGACCAGGCCCCATAGGCACGCTTGTACGCCAACTTGCTGTTTTATTAAAAGATGATTTGAGTCCTTCTTTGAAGAGTTTTAAATAGCCAATTGTCACAACGCAAATAAGCGCACCTATGAGTATATACTCAACATGCGATTGCCCTTTCGCGTTGATTTTCGGTTTTAGTATCATCCTTGACTCCTATTATGAATCTTTAAGGATTACTATACCAACCCAAGCCTGCGCGTGAAAACTATTTTTCTTACACTATAAAGTACGAGATGAAACAAGGCGTAAAATCCGAATATCGCAATCCAAGTATCGGAAAAACTGTCCAATTTCAGCACGAACCCGTTCATAAAGAACGCTAACGCCAGCCTGTATGCCATTGTGTCGTAAACCGGAACTTTATGCGGCAATGTCTCTTGTCTTAAAGGCATTGCAAATGGAGAATTGAAATTTCCCGGTTTATTAGTTTCTGAAAAACGGAGCATAACACTTTTTAAATTTTTCAATTCTTCAAGTTTATGTGCGCATTTCGCACAACTCTTTAAGTGTGTTTCAAGTGTTATTTTCTGTTTTTCAGTCAACTGTCCGTCGATATATCCAGTAAGCCATTTATCTTTATGGAGTATCATATTTTACTCCTTTCAGGCGTTGGAAACATCGAGATTTTTACTTTCATAATAATTATAATAAATCAACGCCTTTTTGTCAAGTACTTTAATTTCTTTTTTTCTTTTCATAACCTAAAGTAGGGAGCATTTGATTGCTCCCTACTTAGGTCTGTTTACTTAATTAATTAAACATTAGTCTGAGAAGCCCGCTGTCTCGTCTTTAATCTTTCTGGTTGAACGAACGATTAAGTCTTTAATCTGGCTTCCGAACAACTTGATTGCTACTATGCAAACAACCGCTATAAGAGCAATAACCAGAACGTACTCTGTCATACCCTGGCCGCTTTCGTCTTTGAAGAATCTAATCATTTTAACTCACCTCCTTTTAATGTTATAATTTTTTCGGGCTGAAAAGTTGCGATTTTTTAGAAACTTCCTATTCTGCCTTAACAACTTCCACCCTCCTTCACTTAGTTAGAGTGCAAAAGCGCGTAAAATATTCCATTTTTTTTATTTTTTTTGCTTTTTATCGTATCAGAAAAAAATTATTTTTCCAGTATCTTTTTTGCCCGGATTATGTTTCTTGTGGCTTTGTGATTGTCCGGATTATATCTTAAAGCAAGTTCCCACGAAAGCACGGCGTCTCTGATTTTTCCTTCGGAAAAAAGCATAAGTCCTTGATTGTAATATTCGTTTGATTTGTCTACATCCACTTCCACCTTAACAGGTTTCGGTTCCTGTTTCCCGGGTTTAGCGGCGGGTTTTGCCGAAGGTTTTCTTACAGGTTTCGGAGGCATTGCCGCGATCCGTTCTTTTTCTATATTAGTGAATGCTCTTGAAATGTAATCATGTATCTCGGATTCCGAAAGAGAAAACTTTTTTGACCCTGTAGTAAGCGCCATGGCAATCTTCCACGAATTTATAGCATCAGTCCATTTTTTTTGATTATAGAAGAAAAATCCTTCCGCGTAATAGGCGCGGCGCGTGCCCGGTTCCTTATCCACAATACGTTTAAGTTCCATCTCTATTCCCTGCAGATACTTTAAAGCGAATGCGCATTCAGGATCTATTTCAAGAATTCTTAAAAAACCGTCGTTCGCTTTCAGCCAATCCTTTTTCTTGTGACTTGACCTTGTCTTTTTTAGTATCGCTTCTATCTGCACGGCAAGTTCTAAACGTCTGGAAGCATCGATATTTGACGGTTGGAGAGAGAGTACATCCCGCCACATGGAAATTGCTTTTGCCACATCTCCATAATTGTAAAATTCTTCCGCCTTTTTTAATTTGTCTTCTACTACCTTTTCTCTGCCCTTTGTTCCTTCTTCGTCTGCAAGTTTTTCAAGACGTTTGAGTTCTTCTGATATAATTTTTTTCCTGTCTTGACCAAGATGTTTGCGGGACAATTCCGCGATTTGCATGGATCTTTTTGCCTCTTGATTGTCAGGCATAAGAGATATGACCTGTTTCCATGTTTTGATCGCTCCATCTATATCTCCAATGGAATATTTCGCGGATGCCTCGTCAAGTTTTTTTCTTACACTGTCGGAAACTATTGTCTTGGCGCGGAACTCCTCCACAGCGATCTTGCGTTCCTGTTCCAAACTCTTTACAGTAGAGTTGGCTATGGAAATTGACCTTGATGCCTCAGCATTTTCCGGTTCGATTTCTATAACCTCTTCCCACAAACGAACCGCCTCCGGGATCCTCCCGGCGGAATAAGCGTCTGCCGCCTGCCTCAATCTTCTCTCAACAGCTGCGAGAACTCTTTTATTCTTAACCGGCTGGACGATTTTTCGCGTAGCAGGAGTAGTATCAGTCGCGCCTGTAAGCTGCCTGCTCTTTTGCTCAAAAAGCCGTTTTCTTGACTCTTCCGCGTACTTAAGAGCGGATTTATTGTTCTGGTCCAATAAGGAAACAAGAACGAAATCGTCTAAAGCAGCTTCGTAATTCCCTGCCCTATATGAAGCGAGTCCTCTCTCAAAGATTTCTCCCGTGCCTTGCGCAAAAACAAAATGATCACAGAATATAAATAAAATAAAAACCATCGCGTACAATATCTTATTTTTTATCATAATTCCGCCTATATCTCAAATACCGCGATTCTGTTTCTCCCTTCCTGTTTTGCCTGAAACAAAGCCTCGTCCGCCCATGCTATCAATGTCGCGGTATCAACGGGATTTTCTATACTCCACTCGGATACTCCCACGCTTACGGTTATTTTAAGATTTTTGCGTTTAAACTCAAAAACATATTCTTCTATTTTTGATCTTATCTTCTCCGCTATCGCCGCCGCTGCGGAACCGTCTGTTTCCGGCAATATTATTGCTATCTCTTCGCCGCCATATCGAGCGAGTATATCAGATGACCGTGTCAATTGTTTCATTATCATAGACATTTCTTTCAAAACACAATTTCCTGTCTGATGCCCGTGCCTATCGTTAAACTCCTTAAAATGATCTATATCCACTATCAACACAGCCAGTTTTTTCCCGTATCTCTGTGCCCGACGGATTTCATTTGTCAGCTGTATCTCAAAATACCTGTAAACATATAATCCGGTCAGACCATCAATTATTGCCTCGCGGTACAGACGAGCATTTTCCAGAGACATTGAAATCTGGTTCATAAGCGTCTTAAAAAACTCTTTATCGTCAACATTGGCGTCGAGCAGTATAAAACCCTTAATGTCCTGCTTTATCATAAGGGGCGCGAACATTGTGGCACCGGTTTTAAGAAGCCAATCCTTTGTCTGAAACAGCTGCGGAACATTTTCTATGTCTTCCAACGTATAAATATCAGGCCTGCCGGAAATATAATCAATTAAATTGGATTCAAGTTTCAGTGAAAACTTATCCATCTGAATGAAAAGTTCATCTCCCACCACCTTCACCGTTTCCATGCCGCTGCTTGTACCTACTGAAAGAATATTTTCCATTTTATTGTAAAGAAGTATCAGTCCTTTTGTGGCACCTACGATTTCAAGAGAAAGATTCATCGCTACTTTCAGGGATTCTTGAAAATCCATAGTTACAGCAAGGACTTCCGCAGTTCTGTTGAGTGTCTTCAGTTTATCTATTTTTTCTTTGATGTTTTTGGACATATCATTGATAGAATTGATAAGTTGTCCCACTTCATCTTTTCTTCTGCGGTCTCTGATGGTTTCGTAATTGCCTAATGAAATAGCCTTTGTGATATCTATCACCCTGGCAAGAGGATCAGCGACAAATGAGGATATAAATATGCTTACAGCAAGAGAGAATATCGCAGAAGCGATAATTATAAGAAATATCCTGAGCAAAACCCGAGAAAAGCCGCCAGCGAAAACGCCACGCGTTACTGCGGAAGCAACATCCATACGCAAAATACCGACTGTTTTTTTCTTGGCATCTTTAATGGGCGCGTACACAGAAATATAATTACCGGAATCGTCGGTTTTTAGTTCATCATCCGCTACTGGCATATCCAGAGCGTTAGCCAATTCGGGTCTTGCTGAAATATCGTACGGCGCTCCTATGGGAATAATTTCTTCGTGCGGGTCTATTGTCCCGTTCCCATTTTCATCAAATGATTCTTTAGCGTCTATAACGTATCTCCAGCGAGTGGATACTTCAGTGGGAGCAAAAGTATAAATGCGTTTTATATTCGGATAGGTTTCGATAAAGTTTTTTAATTTATTTTTAAGATATTTATACTCCAGGCGCAGCATATCTTCCTTGGAACGGAGTATAGAATGAAATTCGTCGTCTATAAAAAGCGCGGCAGCATACGCCACATCAGATGCATTTTTTTTTATTTCATCCAATTTCGAAGTAGAACTTTGTCTTGAAAAGATGAAAGAAAAAATTAAAGATACAGTAACCGATAATCCAAATAGAATAAGAAACAATACTGATTTTATTTTCATAATTTAAAAAATATTACACTAAAATGATTCCGTGAAACAATCTCATTCCCGATTTATGCAAAATTAATTTAGGGTTTGCTGAAAAACTATTTTTTGCGAATGTTAACGATAGATTTTGCGCATAGGTTCCCCTAATTCTTATACACTTTCTGTGGATTATTTTTTGGTTTTCCCTAAATTCTTGCCAGCGCTGTGGATAAGTTCATCGCTATCAAGCCCAGCCGGATATTCAACTCTTCATTTTTGTATACCAACCGCTCTAATCCGTAATGAACTTTTGATACGCCGATAAAACCTTCTATCTCGCTACGCTTTTTTTGTTTCTGCTTTATCCACTTCCAGAGTTTTTTTGACGCCTCGCTTCCACTCTTGCGTCCTAACGGCACCAGCGCCGCTTTTATTCCTTCTTCTTTCAACATTTCACGGTTCGCTAAACTCCCGTATATCTTATCCGTGATGACCGTCTTCGGCTTTTTCCCAAACCGTCCTTCGTGTAATTTCAAACTTTC
>MWCF01000019.1 GCA_002069855.1 Elusimicrobia bacterium ADurb.Bin231
TCCCGGAGTATAGATCAAAACTCCCACCCAGCCCCATATATAATGCCGGATATTGTGAAAGAAGATCTGCCATTACGTATTCCTGTTTCGGTGATCCCATGGCGATAAATATGATATCGGGTTTTTTATTTTTTATATCTTCTAGAATTGCAGCGAACTCATGATTATCGAAATAACCGTTCCTGAATCCGGCGATTCTTATCTTTGGGTACTCGCTTTTAAGTTTCTTTACAGTTGAATTGATTACTTCATCGGTAGATCCGATCAGATAAAACGATTTGTCATGATAGAATTGCTTGATGATATCTTGCCATAAATAAGCGCCGGGAATTTTGGCTGCCTTAATGCTCTTGCGACGTAACGCCATGACCGCGCCGATGCCGTCCGGGTAAGCGATGTTATCATTAATGATCGATTGCAATTTATTGTTGGAAGAAAGAATCTTTTCAGTATTCATCGCTATGAGAATTTTTTTTTCTTTTGAGATAAACTTCAGCAATTCTTCCTTGCTTTTAAAAGGAAACACTGACTTGCCGTTTATATAGACTCTTTCCATAATTAATTTGCTCCGTTCATATTGTAAAAATACTCCGTCAGCGCATGAAACGCCCAAGCCTGACTCCAGCGCATATAAGGAATCTTGTTGGTGTAATAACGATGTTTCTGAAAATAGAATGCGCCAGAGGGCCCCTGCATATTTTCAATCATCCAGTTCAGTATTTTTTTTGTAAGTGTCTCGTATTGTCTGCCCAGACCGGAGAAAAAAACAATTGCTTGCGCCGGACTGTGAATATCAATTGGGTAAACACGGTCGTGATAATATTTTGGTGTGCCGTCAGCCAGAAAGAAATTATCGGTATAGAAGCGCACGCCTTTTTCATATTGCGCCCGGTATTCTTCAGCAAAACCCAAATCCAGAAAATAGCGGATTGCCTGAAGATTGAATCCCGTATGAAAAGAATCAATCCAGTGGGCAATATCTTTTTCCGCATAGAACCATGAACCATCCGGGCGCTGATGTTTCATGGCATAGGCGAGGGCGGCCAAAGCGGTTATTTTATATTCCTGATTATCAGTTTCCTTATACAACCGGATTAAAAGGGACGCTCCCAGCAGATTGGCATTGTGGACAAAATAATGATCAATCGGTGTGTAACTGAAGCAAACGGTGCCGTCTTCATTCAAACGATTCAAGCTTTGCGTAATAAATGTGCCGATAGGCAAGGCCAGGTCTTTTGCTCTGGTCAGGTTTGTAAACGCAAATGTATCCAGCAGGGCATGACCAATAAAGGAAGAATTGACAACCGTCGGCGTATATTTGGGAACAAAAAACGCACGCGACTGCCAATCAAAATTGTACCCCCATCCATGCCCAGCAGCTCCGTCATACCGGCGCAGGCCGGTATCCAGTTCCGCACTGTCATTCCCGCGCAGGCGGGAATCCAGTTGTATCGGAGTCTTGCATCCATCCAGCAAATTCAAAAGCTTTTCTATTTGCGTCAGATATAAGGGATTCTTTTCTCGCTTGTACAGCTTAGTATATCCCCAGATAAATAGTCCCAATCCTTTGGGATTATAATCCTTCGGTACAAGAAAAAGCGACCGGAGATTGAAAGGCAGGCGCTTCAAACCTTGCGTAAATGCAATACGCAAATACTTATTGCCGAAAGACATACCACGCAATAGCGGACTATTCAATGCATCGTAAGGATCGTGGCCGGCAAAGTTATGAGATTCACAATAGAATTTGAGAGCGTCTAATGTTTTTTTACGAGATGTTGGCATATGCCTGATGCAGTGTAATAAATTTATATTCTTTTTTCCTATCAATAGCCATTTGTATAAAAGACGTGAAAAGATTTTCGTCTTCTAAGCTTTTTGGGTGGCCAATAAGGACAAAGTTATTTCGATAGCCGACAAAAAAATATTTTTCAATGTGGGTAAAAAACTTATCATGCAAGGCTTTGGAAAACATGCAAGCATCCCAAGTATAAACTTCTTTTTGCAGAATAAATTTTATTTTTTCATAATAAGTCTTCGAAACTATTTTTTCTTTGGTAACTGAACTAATTTTACCATTTTTTTTATTTAGTAGGGATTTTAACCTGGAAAGTGTCATGACTTTTTTCCATCGTGGAACAGGCAATGCGAAAATTGGAAATTCAAGTATCTCTTTATTAGTATGCGCTATTTTGCGCATGTCTGTTTTGTCTGCCCACCAAAAATCCAATTCGCGTGGTACATTGCGGTAATCGTACTTTGACAATGTTCCATTTTCATATCCGCCCGGATAAATCGAACTGTCAATTTTTAACCCCAGTTCTTTCATTGCGGTGTATACTTCAGAAGATGGCATAACATTGTAACCGCCTGCCCTTAACGCAATGCATTTATATGTTGGTAATACAGGTTTAATAATGTTTTCGAGATCGGTTATCCCCCTGCGTAATAAGTCTTTTATTGGATGCTCATCGGAGGAATGAAAATCACCCAATCGCCAATTACTAAAATCAAGTTCCCATTTGTCATTGGCATATTTCGCGTTTGCCCATTGCGGATGAAGATGTAGCTGTATGTCATGACCAGCAAGTGCTGCTGTACGAATCTGATTTTCAATCGCATCAATGGGGCTTTCATTAAATCCCATTTTGTTCCCTTTATTCCATTCTTCTTTAATCTTATCATATTCGAGAGCTTCAAAAAAAATAGTTACTTTTATGTCGTGCTTTTCACACACATGGAGAATTTGTTTTGTCGGTTCAATGAGGTCTTTAAATACGTCACCTGTCCCATCGCCAAACAGTTCGTAATCTAGGGTAAGAATTAGATTTTTCATAAATACTATCTAGGCGCTGGAGAGTACATTGTTATGCCTTTTTGATAAAGACGAAGAAGTGTTGCGTGTAATTTATTTGCATCTAACACACTTACTATACCATTGCCTAATTTTGCTTCTTTCATAACATTATTATCCAAGAGATAAGGCCGCATTTTGATGCATTGTCTTTTTTTTCCCATTTCAGGACAATGACAATAGGTTGTTATCTTGGAAGTATTTCCTTCATTATCTGTAACATTAAAAGTAAGGGGATTATCGAGATATACTTTAAACGGAAAATCATCTACCTCATCTTCTATGGTGTGAAAGTTTGTCAGATATTCAATAGTAACATTTAATAAAACAATTTTACCTCCTATATCAACCAGCTTCCTGTAGGGTGAATGTCTTCCTATAGGCGTATTGTCTAAGTGATGGTCTTTGACAAGAAACGCTGCATTAGCGCCTATAAAACTTGCAGAATGTGTAGGGTGCAGGCTTCTCAATGCTTTTGGATGCGTTCTGATAGTTTCAGCTATAATTCCTAAAACTGACGGTGAAGAGTTTACGTTATAATCTCTTTGTCCTTCCAAATAAATACTGGTATTTCCCCAAAAAGTAGGCGCACCGAGCGTGCCATTTGGACCAACCGTTTTTAAAAGTGCTGATACGACAGCAGATGCCCCGCCATCGACGTAACCAATTCTGGATAAAGAAGAATGCACAAGAACAGTATCACCTTCACAGATACCTAGTTGCGTAAGTGTCTTTGATATTATATCAGCAGACAGATTCTTGTTTTGTAGTCTTCCAAGAGCGATTTTTAATTCACGATATTTTTTGAAATAATCACGAACGTATTTTCTTAATGGTTGAGGTGCTATGTTTTTAAGAGTTTCTTTTATAGATAAAAAATTCATTGATCCAAAATTCAACTAAGATATTTAAGGGTCTTGGGCAACAAAGTAACATGTAAATTAATGTAATGCATACTCCTTTACATTGTAATCCTACGGTACAAGAAATGGCGGCCGGAGATTGAAAGGCAGGCGCTTCAACCCTTGCGTAAAAGCAATACGCAAGTATTTATTGCCGAATGACAGCCCGCGCAATACAGGACTGTTCAACGCATCG
>MWCF01000020.1 GCA_002069855.1 Elusimicrobia bacterium ADurb.Bin231
GAACGATGCTGAAGGCAAAGTTTATGATGCCTGGGTTTATTTCCGAATCGGAGAAGTAAAAGGTAGACCATCAAAAAACTATCGCGGCACTATTTTGGAAGGCGCTGAAGATTGCAATCTGCCTGACGAAAAATATAATAAATTAATCGTTTTTTACAAATGGGGACACAAATGGGGACATTGGGGTCGGGTCTTGACATTAGAGGTAAAGGCATCGCCTCAGAATGGCGGCTTTGTGATTTTCACTTTCATTTCAGGGAAACAATGACTGCGTCGGGAAAGGCGAGATTGCTGCGCTTAAGCCCACAATGACGGCAGAGGCGAGATCCTTCACGGAGTTTACACTGAATGAAACGAATGTGTCCAGGAATGGCGGCACCCATGAATGACGGCGGTTTTTCTGTGTAAATCTGTGCTCATCTGTGGTTACTGAATGGTTACAGGCCTTTCGAAGACGGGACTGTCACACCGGATACTAATGACGCATACCTCCGCAAATAATTTACCAAACAATATTATCTGTTTTAACTTTTGTATGGTAACGACTTGACATCGGTTACCATACATTATATAATACAGCATAGTTTGTATGGTAACTTAAGAGGTGCTTAAATGGTTATAAAGGGTGTGCTAAAAGAAGAGCTGCAAAATTCCTTAAGAATGAAGAATAATTATGAGCGGGAACTGAAAAAATTGCCCGAAGGCAGCATTATTAAGAAAAAAGTAAAGGGGAACTACTATTATTATATCGTATTGCGTGAAAACGGTAGAGTAAAATTTGTCTATAAGGGCAAAAGCGTATCCCGGAAGATGATAGATAAATATAAACAGGCAAAAGAATTGCGGGCAAAATACAGGAATATGCTATCAAAGGTAAAAAAACAAATAAAGTTTTTAAGGGGTTCTCTTCGTGGAAAAGAAGCAATATAGCCTTTGTTTGGAAATCCTAAGGAGATTGCATAGGGCAGGTGTGCTGGGACACTGCATTATTATCGGAAGTTGGTGCGCGGAATTTTATAAAGAATACTTCGGTGATGAGTACCCGTATTTATTGAAAACAAGAGATATCGATTTCTTAATACCGTCCCCTTCCAAAATAAAGCAGAAAACCGATGTTCCCAAGTTATTAGAGGATTTGGGATTCATTATGGATTTTCAGGGGTCCAAAGGGTACATTAAATTACAACACCCGGATATAATACTTGAATTTTTGGTTCCTGAGAAAGGTAGGGGCATTGATAAGCCGTACCCATTGCCGCAACTGGGTATGAATGCCCAAACACTTAGATTTCTAGACCTGCTTACGCAAAACACCATTCAAGCGACAGTGGAAGGCATCAGGATTGTTCTACCGCATCCGGCTAATTTTGCGTTCCAAAAGCTAATAATCTCGCAGAGAAGGCAATCCGAAGAAAAGGCAAGAAAGGATAAAGATTCTGCCATTGAAATACTCAAGTTACTGATAGAAAAAGGAAAAGCAGCTGAAATAAAAGATTTATATTTTTCTATTCTCGAAAGCTGGAAGAGGAAGATAAAAAAGGTTTTGGAAGAAGAAAAAGAATTTGATATTCTGAATGTATTAAAATAAATCATAAGCACTGCGAGATTCTTCGGGTTCACCTCAGAATGAGGGCAAGGGCTTAAAATACTCCAAAAACCTAAATATTACTCAAGTAATAATCTTCTATCAAATTAACAAAGGATTATTTCACTGTTCAATCTTTTTCTTTAGAATAATTGGGGTATAACGGTGACGGTTTTTGTTTTTCAACGGTGAGACAGATTGAAGCGCAGAGGGCAAAAATGCGGGATTGCCACGGGCGATAAGGCTGCCCTCGCAATGACAAGCAAAACGGGATTCTTCATTCCGCTGCGCTTCATTCAGAATGACTGGGAATGAGATTGTCGCGGAATTATTTCTAACCTCTATTGACAATTCGCTGAATAAAAAGTATAATCATTTCCGTAAATATACATTTTTGTATATTATTGGAAACACATATGAGATTCGGAGAATTCAAAAAGACAGTGAAAAACCTGCCTGTTATCAAAAACGGGTATCTAAAACAATTTGCGCGCCGGAAGCCGTCTCTCAACATCCAGTTGAAAAGATGGACCAAGAGGGGGTATATTATCCGTTTGCGTAGGAATTTTTATCTCCTTGCCGGCGAGAGTGCGACCAGTGTTCCGTCCAAAATGTTTATTGCAAAAGAAATTTATGACCCGTCGTATATCAGTTTAGAGTATGCGTTGTCGATTTACGGCTTGATTCCGGAGAGGACAACTGACATTACTTCTGTAACAACAAAAAAAACTTCTAAATTCAGAAATAAATTAGGGACATTCGTTTATCAGCACATCAAAGAGAGCTGTTTTACGGGTTTTGTCGAAAAAAAGGACGAGGCAGGGATGGTATATTTCATTGCCACTCCGGAAAAAGCAGTTGCGGATTTTTTGTACCTTAATAAGAACAGGTTTGATAAAAATTATCGGGAAATTCTTCAGGAATCATTCCGTTTCCAAAACACCGGTTCGTTGAATAAAAGAAAATTCCGATTATATATCAGATTATTTGCCAACCCAAAGTTGAACCGCATGGCCGAAGAATTTTTAAAACTTGGAGATTTTTAAGGGAATCAAAATGTACGAACTCTTGAAGGACAAGTTTAAAGATATTGTTGATATTGAAGAAAAAACCAACCGGTTGCGGGAATACCTGCAGGTACTTTTGCTGAAGATAATGTTTGACAATGATATTTTCGTTAGCTGGGCGTTTGTCGGCGGTACAGCTTTGAGAATCCTTTACGGCTTGCGCAGATTTAGCGAGGATCTGGATTTCAGTTTAATCAACAACAAGAATTATTCTTTCAGTGATGCTGCCGGCATTCTGGAAAGGGGCTTGAACAGTTATGGGCTTAAAGTTGAATTGGCAAAAAAAGAGGGAGAAACAGTCAATGCTTGTATGCTGAAATTTCCCGGATTGCTGACCGCGCTGAAAATTAGCGACATCAAAGGGCAGAAACTTTCGATTAAGATTGAAATTGACACCAATCCTCCGGCTGGAGGAAATACGCTACTTACTCCTGTAACCCAATCCTTTGTTTTTGCAGTAAGGCATTATGACCTTCCTTCGTTGTATTCAACAAAACTTCACGCCTGTTTTTACAGGAAGTACACAAAAGGCAGAGATTTTTACGACCTTGTTTGGTATCTGGGCAAGAAAACGTCGCCTAATTTTAAATTATTGAATAATGCGATTAAACAGACGGAGGGCAAAGGTCTGGATATTAATAACAATAATTTTAGAGAATTTCTTAATGATAAAATTAAAGGAGTAAATTTTTCCGTTATTAAAAGAGATGTCGAACGTTTTCTTGAAGACAAAAACGAATTGAAATTGCTGGAAAAGAATGTTATTATGCGGTTGGTTGACGCAACTCCAGAAGGAAACTGGAAAATTGAAAAATGATTTTGGGATAACAATACGAAAACTGCTAAAAAATATACGGTAATTGCGGGGTTGTGCCTGTTGGTTGCGTTATTTGCGTTAAAAATTATGAACTACAATAATCTTACTCCGGAAGAAGAAGAAATCATACTTAATAAATCCACTGAACTGCCTTTTTCAGGCATTATCCGGGAGTAATTAAAACTACGGTTGGATATACCGGCGGGCATACAATTAATCCCACTTATGAGCAGGTTTGTTCCGGAGAAACAGGGCATGCGGAAGCATTGGAAATAATGTATAATTCTACTATGGTTGATTATGAAGATCTGCTGAAGATGTTTTTTCAGATTCACGATCCAACGCAATTGAACAGGCAGGGACCTGACATAGGCAGTCAGTACAGATCCGCGATATTTTATTTTGACGACGCACAAAAAAAAGCGGCTGAAAATGTGAAATCCATACTTGAAGGCAAGGGACTGAAAGTACAGACATCTATTGAGAAAGCAGGCAGGTTTTATCCGGCAGAGGATTACCATCAGAGGTATTACGAGAAAACAAAAAAGGTCCCTTATTGCCACAGTTTTACAAAAAGATTTTAACGGGTTTAATAATTGCCGCGCTGAAGTACGATACAATTTTTTATAAGTTCGGATAAATTTATGAAATGTCCAGTTTGCGGTAGTGAAATAAAAAAAGCTCCTGTTTACGGATTAACGCTTGATAAATGCGAACAATGCGGAGGAATTTGGTTTGCTTCCGGAGAATTTGAGAGTTTTATGCGGTATATTCTTCTGGAATGCGCAGGTATTCCTTTTGATGTTGTTGCCGCTGAAATAAAAAAGTACGAAGACAAATTCCGGAAAATATGTCCGGTTTGTTCAGTTGTAATGGAACCGGATATTTATAATAAAGAATCAGATATTGTAGTGGATAGGTGCGGTGTTTGTAATGGCGTGTGGTGTGATGCCGGAGAACTTGAAAAGATGGCTGTTTACAGAAATGAATCTTTTAATCCTGCTGTCCCTTCGGAAGTTTATCCCGCCCGTTCGCCTGTTTTGGAAAAGAAGTATAAGGATTTCAAAGACCATCCGTGGAAATACGAGAATATGTTTACATGGATTGGAAAAAGAATTCTATGGGTTATTTTGCTCCCAGGGCTGTTAGTGCCTATTCCCATCAAATCCGATAAAAAGCACAAAGATATTCCTGTAGGCATATTTTCTATATTAGTGATTAACATAGCGATATTTTTCTGGCAGAAATTTCTTATCGAGCACCAAAGGGCTTTTATACTACGATATGGTTTTGTTCCTGCTAAAGCTGCCTCCGGCTCCAATTTGTTTTCATTTATCACATCAATGTTTCTTCACGGGGATTTTGGGCATCTTGCCGGCAATATGTTTTTTCTATGGATTTTCGGGGGTAATATAGAAAGCGCGAATGGCGCTTCGAAATTTTTGTTGTTATATTTCGGTTCCGGTATAGCAGGGTTAATTATACATTTTGCGTTTTACAGTTCATCCTTAGTGCCATGTATAGGGGCAAGCGGCGCCATAGCCGGAGTAATGGGCGCATATTTTTTATTGTTTCCAAAAGCGGAATTGACTGTGCTATGTCTTGGTCGTATTTTTAAAATGTCTGCCTTTTTGTATTTATTTCTGTGGATATTCATGCAGGTTGTCAGTTCCTTACAGCCGGGCAATCCAGTGTATTCAAATGTGGGTTGGCTTGCGCATATCGGCGGATTTTTTGCGGGAGTTGTTTTTGCTTTGGCTGTCCGGAATACAGTCGCAGTCAGGTCAAAAATTGCGGATTTGTAAAGTTTAAGTTTTTGTAAGATATAAACCAGCCGGTCTTCTGCGCGTTAAACAGACAAAAATGCTTGATATTTAGCCAAACTTTTATATATAATAAAATAATATAGGTCTTTACTTTAATTTTTGCGGAGGTGTTATGATTAAAAAATTGTGCTGTATATTGGGAGTTGCCGGACTGTTGTTTTCCGTTGCCGCATGCGGAAAGAAGACAGCCGACACCGGGGACACATATTCCGGAAAAAAGGTAAAAGCCGGTTTTATTTATGTAGGTCCTATAGGTGATTTTGGCTGGACATATGCCCATGAAATTTCCAGAAAAGAACTTATAGCGAAATACCCCTGGCTGGAAACGATTTATGTGGAAAATATTCCTGAAGGCGATTCCGACAGGGTAATAGATCGGCTGGTGAATGAAGAAAAATGCGATATAATTTTTGCCACAAGTTTCGGTTATATGGATTCCACAATCAATGCAGGCAAAAAATATCCGGATAAGATATTTATGCATTGCGCAGGGTATAAAAGAGAAAAAAATGTAGGTACTTACTTTGCCGAATTGTATCAGGCTTATTATCTAAACGGATTGATGGCAGGAGCATTGTCCAAAACAGACAGGATTGGTTATGTAGCTGCGCACCCAATACCTGAAGTTATAAGACATATTAATGCGTTTGCTATTGGAGTAAAAGAGGTGAATCCGTCTGCAAAGGTATATGTGAAATGGCTTTTTTCGTGGTATGATCCGGCAAAGGCGAGAGAAGCTGCAGAATCATTGATAGCGCAGGGCTGCGACACTTTGGCATTTGAAGAGGATTCCGTAGCTGTGATTGAAGTAGGCCAGTCGCATACATTCAAAGGGCACCAGATTTACACTTTCAGCCATTACAGCCCAATGCAAAAATTTGGACCTGATTCCGTAGTTTCAGGACAACTTGTGAACTGGACAGGTATGTACGATTATATACTTAATAATGTCAACGAAGGGAAGTGGACAAATGAAGATATGTGGTGGCGTTTAAAAGAAAAGGCTGTGGCGCTCGGCGGAGAACATGGAGAACAGATAAACAAAAAATTCGTTCCAGTATTACAGAATTTGAAAATAAAAAACAAGGATTTCGGCAATATTTCCGTTTATGATCTTGTTATGAAACGCCTTAAACAAATGGAACAAGGACCCGATGTTTTCGATCCTTTTACAGGGCCTGTTAAAGACCAGAAAGGCATAGTCAGAATTAAAACCGGAAATTGCGCTGACCATGATATGCTCTGGACTATGGATTGGTTTGCTGAGAATGTTGAAGGCAAACTCCCTGAAAGCGGAAAGTAGAAAATTCTTTTAGATGCCGTAATTTATGCTTGAACTTTTCTATTTTAACTATGTATCTGCCATAAGATATTTTTAACGGATTTGTTGCGGATATAGCACGCGCTATGGCCCGGAGCAAAGGTCATGTTTTATAATTATGATACAATCTCTTGAATTAAGAAATATTTCCAAACGCTTCGGCGCAGTTGTAGCCAACGAAAATATCAATCTTGGCATCAGTTCCGGAGAAATACTCGGCTTGCTCGGAGAAAACGGCGCAGGCAAATCAACTTTGATGAAGATATTGTTTGGCATTTATTCTCCTGACAACGGCGGGATATTCGTCAACGGCAAACATATAAAAATATCTTCTCCTGCCGATTCTATTAAAATTGGCATAGGAATGGTTCACCAGCATTTTATGCTTGTGTCTAATCATACTGTAGCGGAGAATATCGCTCTCGGTTTATCAGACATTCCGTTCTTTTTTCCGCAAGCAAAAATTAGAAATAAGATTAACGAATTCAACAATAAGTACGGGTTTGATGTAAATCCCGACGCGTATATCTGGCAGTTATCTGCGGGAGAACAGCAGCGCGTTGAGATAATAAAGGTTCTTATCCGCGGCGCGGAATTATTAATTATGGACGAACCCACTTCTGTACTGACGCCTTCTGAAGTTTCCGCTCTTTTTAATGCTCTAAAAAAATTTGTTTCCGCCGGAGGTTTAGTTGCTTTTATTTCCCATAAACTTGACGAAATAATGGATATTACAGACAAGGTGGTAGTGCTAAGGCGCGGCAGGGTTACAGGTCAGGTTGATACCGGAGATACCACAAAAGAAGAGCTCGCCAGAATGATATTCGACAGGGATGTCGCTCTGTCTGTTCCGTTTCGGGATTCGATATGCGGTTCTTCGGTGCTTGAAGTTGTTAATTTGAATGTGTTTGGAGATATGGGAGTTGAAGCATGCCGGAATTTGTCTTTTTCCGTGCGCGAGAATGAAATTTTTGGAATAGCCGGAGTCGCCGGTAACGGGCAGAAAGAACTGATAGAAACTATCACAGGGTTGCGCGAACCTGCGTCAGGCAGTATTTTTATAAAAGGGAAAGACATAACAAATAAATCTCCGGACATAATTAACGCCTCCGGAGTCGCGCATATACCTGAAGAAAGGATGAAGTTCGGTGTCGTGTCTTCTTTGTCTGTCTGCGAGAATGCGGCTCTGAAAGATCAGAATACTCATATGCGTTTTAGAGGAGTTTTTATTGATTACGGGAAGATAAAGGAACTCGCCGAAAGAATTGTAAAAGAATACAGCGTGTCAGCGCCATCCGTTGAGTCTATTATGGGCAATCTGTCCGGAGGCAACATACAAAAATTCATTACAGGCAGGGAGCTTTTAGCAGAGCCGTCTCTTATTGTAGCAGCGCATCCTACGTACGGGGTGGATGTCGGCACAACGGAATTCATAAGAAAAAAACTTATTGAGAAAAGAGATACAGGCAGCGCCGTTCTTCTTGTTTCCGAAGATCTGGAAGAACTGTTCCAATTATGCAATCGTATAGCTGTGATGTTTCGCGGCAGGTTTATGGGAGTGATTGACCATCAGCATATAGATATGGATAAAATAGCGTTATGGATGACAGGAGTGTCCGGGAATTGAGTTTATGTGGCGAATAAAAATAGAAAACCGCGCTGTACGGTCCTACAAATTATCATTTTTAACAGGTATTGTTTCAGTATTCCTTGGTGTGATTTTTACAGGGATAATTTTTGCTTTGTGGGGTGTCAATCCGTTATTCGCGTTTTACAAAATATTTTCAGGTTCTTTCGGAAGCGTTTACGGATGGCAGGAAACAATTACCAAGGCGATACCGCTTATCCTTATCAGTTCGGGCCTTTCAATGGCGTTTGTAGCAGGATTGTGGAATATAGGCGCTGAAGGCCAGATGTTGTTGGGAGCTATTCCCGCGACATATATCGCATTGAAACTGGGCTGCTGTTTGCCCGCAGGAATTGTTATACCATTGATGTTTATAGCGGGGTTCGTCGGAGGTGCGCTCGCTGCTGGAATAGCCGCTGTATTAAAAGAAAAGTTCAGAATAAATGAAGTGATTTCCACTTTGATGTTTAATTATATAATAGCGGAATTGGTACAGTATCTTGTTTACGGGCCGTGGAAAGGTAAGGGGCAATGGGGGTTCCCTTACACTGATAATTTTCCGTCTTCTGCGACACTTTCCGTGCTGGGAAATACAAGAATACATTATCAGACGCTTATTATAGCGGTTTTGGCAGCAGTGATTGTTTATATATTAATGAAAAAAACACGGTTCGGTTACGATGCAAAGGTTGTCGGGGCAAATCCCTCTGCCGCGCGATACGCAGGGATAAATTTTTTCAGGAATTCCGTTTTGATAATGTTAATAAGCGGAGGCCTTGCCGGCATAGCCGGTGTCGGAGAGGTGGCAGGCATACACAAACATCTTACATATCCGTGGACAATATCCGCGGGTTACGGTTTTACAGCTATAATAGTTGCCGCTTTGGCAAAAAATAATCCGCTGGTATGTTTATTGATATCAGTGTTCTTTTCCGGAATACTTGTCGGTGGAGATACTATTCAAACATCTCTGCAAATGCCTTCTTCAACAATCAATATATTTAACGGGATAATATTATTTTTTGCGATAGCAGGGGATTACTTTTTAACACACAGTGTAAGGATTGTAAAGAATGGATGAAAAAACTTTTTTGGTTCAGCAGATTCTTGTAAGAACTTTTGCCGCAGGCACACCTCTTTTACTTGGCACTCTCGGAGAGATTTACAGCGAACGCTCAGGCATATTGAATCTTGGCATAGAAGGTATGATGGCAGCAGGAGCAGTAGCGGCATTTGCCACAGCAAGCGTTACAGGCAGTCCGTGGTGCGGGGTTGTTGCGGGGATAGTTGTCGGCGGATTATTGGCGTTGCTGCATGCTTTTGCCACAGTTACTCTTAAAGCCAATCAGATAGTTTCAGGACTTGCTCTTACAATGCTTGGCTTGGGTATCAGCGGATTATGGGGAAAGAGGTATGTAGGAGTTCCGTTAATAAATAAAATACTTCCTGTTCGTTTGCCGGTTCTTTCAAATATACCGATTCTTGGGAACGCTGTTTTTAATCAGGATCTTCTTTTTTACGGTTCTGTCGTGCTGGGCGTAATTATGTGGTTTATACTGTATAAGACAAAAGTGGGAATAATCATAAGATCTGTCGGGGAAAATCCTGAGGCAGCTGATTCGTTAGGCATAAGCGTATGGAAAGTAAGGTATGTGTGCGTGATAACGGGCGGAATTTTTGCGGGAATGGCCGGAAGTTATCTTTCACTTGTGTATATATCTTCTTGGGTTGAAGGCATGACAGGCGGTCGCGGCTGGATAGTGATAGCTCTTACTGTGTTTTCGTTGTGGAATCCCAAACGCGCTTTTCTCGGAGCGTATGTGTTTGGCGGGATATATGTTTTACAGTATATTCTGCAGTCGTACGGAGTATCGCCAAATCTTTTGCTTATGCTGCCGTATATTGCCACGCTCGCGGCTCTTCTTGCAGCAGTAAAATTTTCAAAAAAGAAACGGATTTCTCCGCCTCTTTCACTGGGCGTTCCGTTTGACCGCGGCAGATAAAATTTTAAGCTGTCGCAAATATTTTATAATATCGTTTCTCTGTTGATATTGGAAAGACTATATGAAAACATTTAAACTTGTATCGGATTTTAAACCTTCCGGTGATCAGCCGGAAGCTATAAAGCAGTTGGTTGCCGGCTCCAGACGCGGGGAAAAACATCAGGTATTGCTGGGTGTTACAGGATCAGGAAAAACATTTACAATTGCCAATGTGATAGAAAAACTTGGCAAACCGGTATTGATAATTTCGCACAATAAAACACTTGCCGCGCAGTTATACACAGAGTTTAAAAATTTTTTCCCTGAAAATGCTGTGGAATATTTCATATCATATTACGATTATTATCAGCCGGAGGCGTATATTCCTCAAACAGACACCTACATAGAAAAAGACGCCTCCGTCAACGACCACATAGACCGTCTTCGTCTAAAAGCGACTACATCGTTGCTTACACGGAACGATGTTATAGTAGTAGCCTCAGTTTCCGCCATATACAATCTCGGCTCTCCGGAAAATTTCAGGTCGATGATTGTGCCTGTGGAAACAGGAATGTCTGTGAAGAGGGATGATCTTTTGCTAAAACTGGCAGGGATACATTACGAAAGAAACGATATAGGATTTGTCAGAGGCAAGTTTCGCGTGCGCGGTGCGACTGTGGATGTATTTCCCGCGGACTCGGATGTTGCGGTGCGGATATTTCTTGACGGTAAAACCGTGTCCCGCATAAGGGAAATAGATCCTCTGACAGGCGGTTCGTTGTCGGATACAGACAGATATGTGTTTTATCCGGCCAAACATTTTGTTACGCCAAGACACACTGTGGAAAAGGCAATAGAAGAAATAAAAGCAGAATCCGCCGTATGCGCCGAACAGTTTAAAAAAGCGGGCAAATATCTTGAAGCGCAAAGAATAGACCAGAGAACAAATTACGATATGGAAATGCTTTTGGAGATGGGGTATTGTCACGGCATAGAAAATTATTCGCGGCATCTTTCAGATCGTCCTGCCGGTTCAAGACCGCCCTGCCTTATTGACTATTTCCCGTCTGATTTTCTTACTGTAATAGACGAATCTCATGTTACAATACCGCAGATCTACGGAATGTATAAAGGAGATAAAGCAAGAAAACAAACTCTTATCGATTTCGGGTTTAGATTGCCTTCTGCTCTGGACAACAGGCCGCAGAAATTTGAGGAATTTGAATCGCTTGTCAAGGATGTTGTGTATCTTTCCGCAACGCCGGGAGAATATGAATTGAAAAAAACAAATGGCGTTATTGTTGAACAGATAGTGCGTCCAACCGGACTTGTAGACCCAGAGGTCAGTATAAGGCCGATTGAAAATCAGATAGAGGATTTGATAAAAGAAATCTCTATCCGCACAGCCAAGAAGGAACGCACTCTTGTAACCACTCTCACCAAAAAAATGTCGGAAGATCTTGCGGATTATCTTTTTGAAAAGAAAATGAAGGTAAAATATCTTCACAGTGATATTGAGGCATTGGAACGGATAAGCATACTTAATGATTTAAGAAAAGGCGAGTTCGATGTTCTTGTCGGAGTGAATTTATTGAGGGAGGGGCTTGATTTGCCTGAGGTTTCCCTTGTGGCTATTCTTGACGCGGACAAAGAGGGTTTTCTGCGCAGCGAAACCTCCATTATACAGATAAGCGGGAGGGCTTCGCGCAATATAGAAAGTTCAGTAATACTTTATGCGGAAAATATTACAGGTTCTATGAAAAGAGCGATTGAAGAAATGGCAAGACGCCGGCAAAAACAACTCGAATACAATAAAATACATAAGATTACCCCGAAATCAATAGTCAAGGCCATATCTGAGTTAGAGGAGCTGCGGTATAAGATTAAAAAGGATGCAGTAACTGTAATAAAGGATGTCGGCATAGAATACGCGTCGAAGAAAAATCTGCCAAAACTTATGGCAAAGCTGAAAAAGGATATGGAAGAGGCAGCGGACAATCTGGATTTCGAACTTGCAGCCGCATTAAGGGACCGGTTGTTTGAATTCCGGGAGATGTCTGTTGCAAAACGTCGCAAAAAGTGATAGAATTAATATGCTTGCGAAAGCAAGAGTTTTTTTTGATATAAGATAAGCATAAATTCGATAAGAGAATAGAAGAAGTGGCAATAAAATGCAACTAATAATAATACTAATCGGCATAAGAGGATTATTAAATGAATATAGAAAAAAAACATAAAAAAAAGAAAATTTTACAGAAAGGTATAAAAGAGAATATTGCCGTTTACTCTCCCGCTGTGTCTTCTATCTCCGCCCCTTCGAAAAAATTGGATATTGGTTTTCAACGATTATGTTCTTGTAAAAATAATAATTTAAACTGTATGATGCCTAAAGACTGGCTTAAAAGTCAAATTGGTGTTTGGCAGTTTTTTTACGAAAAGCGGGATATTAGAGATAAAAATATTCATCCTGCGACATTCCCTATTTCTCTTGCCAAAAGAATTATATCATTATTTACGCATGAAGGTGAACTAGTGTTGGATCCGTTTGTAGGCAGCGGAACGACTTTGGTTGCCGCTAATGATTTGAATAGGAATGCCGTAGGATTTGATTTGCAGAAAAAATATATTGAACTTTGTCAACATAGATTAAGTCAGGGCTCCTTATTTACAACGACAAAACAAGTTGCCATACAAGATGATGCGATGAATATTTCTAATTATTTTGACAGGGAGTCTATTTCTTTAATATGGACATCACCGCCCTACGCTAATCTTCTTAATAGAAAAAGAAAAAATAAATCTCGTAGGGATCGTGATAATAGTCAACTCGGTAAAGTGGAACAATACTCGCAAGACGCACGGGATTTAGGGGTGCTGGAGATAGACGCATATACAAAAAAAATGGGCGATATATATGAACAGTTGTTACCTCTATTGCGTTCTAAAGCGCATTGCGTAATTAATGTGCCTGATATGTGGTGGGAAAACAAGAGAATTACTATTCATATTAGTCTTGTGGAAGAATTACGGAAGCGGGGCTATGAACTTAGAAATATTATCATTTGGGATAGAACAAATGTTGTTAATGCAATAGGTATTTTCGGGTGGCCAAGCAATTATATAACAATGGGAGTTACTTTCGAATATTTGTTAGATTTTTGGAGGCCGGCATAATATGAAATTGTTCACAAAAGATGAACTTATTGACGCTATAAAAAAAATATCAGTTCATGGTTGGCACAAAAGCGTTAAAAAGACAATTGATGTTAGGAATGACGGAGCAGTTGGTAATACTCTTGAGTTTTTATTGGGTATAGAAGAAAATAACTTGCCCATACCTAATGCTACGGAATGGGAGTTAAAAGGACAGCGTGCTGGCACATCTTCCTTAATAACTTTGAAACATATAGAACCGTCTCCCAGAGCTTCTAAAATTGTTTCCCATGTTTTATTGCCCAACTATGGTTGGCGGCATGCGCAAGCAGGGAAAAGATATCCGGATACTGAAATGAGTTTTCGTTCAACAACTTATGCTACTGGATATACAAATCGGGGTTTTAGCATAGTTATTGATAGGCAGGAAAATAAATTAAAATTTGTGTTTAATCCTTTATATGCCGATAAAAATAATCCGCTGATTTCGAAGTGGCTTAATGAAGTTGAAAAAAGAGTAGGTTTACAATCTCTAAACCCCGAACCATATTGGGGCTTGAATGACTTGAAATATGAGATAGGCGCAAAAATAAAAAATTGTTTTTATGTAATTGCCGAAAGAAAAATAGAAAATCGTCAAGAATATTTTAATTTTAAGAATTTATATGTAATGTCCGGGTTCGAGTTTAATGGTTTTATCAAATGTATAGAAGAAGGATCGATATATGTTGATTTTGATGCGAGAACAGGACATAATCACGGGACAAAATTTAGAATCCGCCAAAGTGCTTGGAAAAATCTATACAGCTCCTTTGAAAAAAAGATATAATAACAGATTAGGACACAATTTATGAACACTAAAACATTAATTAAACTTGCTTTGAAAGAGGACAAAGCGCAGCATGATATAACAACCTTGGTTTTTGTGCCGCGTTCACGCAGAATTTCAGGTGACTTCATAGCGAAAGAATCAGGCATCGTTTGCGGTTTGGATATTGCTGCTGAAGCTTTCAAGGCACTCGATAAAAAAATCACTTTTAAAAAATTTGTCAAAGACGGCATTCAAATAAAAAAATTTCAAAAATTGGCGTCTATCTCAGGGAATGCGCGGGCAATACTGTCCGGCGAACGCACAGCCCTTAACATTTTGCAAAGAATGTCAGGAATTGCCACACTTACGCATAAGTATGTTGTTGCTGCCTGCGGAAAAACCAGGATATACGATACGAGAAAAACAACTCCACTGCTGCGCGAATTTGAAAAATACGCTGTTCGTTGTGGAGGCGGGTTTAATCACAGATTTGATCTTGCTGAAATGGCCATTGTTAAAGATAATCATCTTGCTGCTGTTGAAGCTTGGGGTTCTGCTGTAAAACAATTGCGCGTAAAATATCCTCGCCGCCACCTTGAAATTGAAGCGCAAAGTTTGAAACAGGTATCTGAAATAGTTAAGCTGAAACCTGATATCATTATGCTGGATAATATGAATCTTGCTGATATGAAAAAGGCGATTACGTATATCAGAAAAAATTCAGTTTGCGAAATAGAAATCTCCGGAGGTATGAATATAGATTCCGTCAAAAAGTACGCCACATTAAGACCGGACAGAATTTCAGTCGGAAAGATAACGCATTCCGCTCCTTCTATTGATATAAGTTTGGAGTTTCGGTGAGGTGGGGAGTAATAAGTGGTGAGTTGTAAGCAGCGAACTGGAAACAGCGAGCGGTATGCGGAAGAAAGCAGTAGCAAGGTGGCTTATCCGTGCTGTCCATGCGGGGTAATTGTGTGATCGTACACTCTCAGAGCGCCTTTTTATACTCGTCTTGGCCTGTAATGGCAGGTAACAGATTAAAAACAATCCGGTTGTACAATATATAAAACTTTTTTTCGTTAACCACGATATTATGAAGCAAATAATTAATTTCAAAAAAATCGGTTCCACTCACGAATATCTGAAAAAAAAAGCCCGGATATTTTCCGATTTTACCGTTGTTCTTGCGGATATTCAAACTGCTGGACGCGGGCAGTTTGAAAGGAAATGGCATTCCTCCGACGGAGGACTATATTTCTCGGTTATACTGAAACCCAGAAATATAAATCTCGTAGACATTCCGCTTCTCACATACGCTATGGCATTATCGATTACTTCCGCGGTTGAAAATCTTTTCGGTTTGAAGCCGTCACTTAAATGGCCCAATGATGTAATGATGAAAGTTCGCTCCTCGAAATCCCATCTCGTTTCGAGCTGCGATCCCGCAGATATTCGGGCAAAGTATAAAAAACTTGCTGGAATTTTAACGGAATCATCGCTCAAAAAAGATTCTACAGAGTGGATAGTTATAAGCGCCGGGATAAATGTAAATAATATAATTCCGGCATCATTGAGGCATCTTGCCGTATCAATATCCGCCGCGCTCGGGAAACAATGCGATAAAACGCTTTTGCTTGCGAAAATTTTGAAAAATTTTGAAAAATACTACCTTTCTTTCGCGCGTATGCGTGTTGGAATTGTTAAAGAATATACACGAAAATCGATGATCGTGGGCAAAGAAATTATTTTTTATTGTAATGATACGCAGTATCACGGCAAAGTCGCAGGTTTTACGCTTGATGGCGCATTAAAATTATCTCTCAAAGGCAATATTAAAAAAACCTTTTATTCCGGTAAAGTAAAATTATAGTGTAATGGCTTTGGTTCTAATTTTCACATAAAACACACAAAACCGCCGCGCAGCATGGGCGGCCGTTTAATATTGTAGTACTTTGATTCTCGACTTGTTAGACGATAATACTACTTTTTTTAGCCTCTTTCAACAACAATTTTTGACCATTAAGCCCATTTTGAGGCACAGTCCAGTTGTCGTTGCGAGGGCGAAGCCCGCGACAATCTGGCGCATAGTGCGGTCATTCTGAACGCAGCGTAGCGAAGTGAAGAATCCCGTTGTTGAAAGTTTCGGTCGTGTTAAAGCTCCTTTTCATAGTTTTTTGCCCTAAAAACCTAATTTTCCCGGTTAAAAATATTTTTATTGATTTTCTTTTCTTAATATAGTATAATAACAAAATTAGAATGAAATTACTGGCTGTTGATATTGGCAATACAACTTTGAATTTCGGGCTTTTCAGCGATAATCGTCTTGTCCGAAAAAAGAAAATATCTTTGCGGGAACTTTTTAAGGCGAGTATACCATTTTTAGGGTTTGACGCAGCAGCAATTTCTTCCGTGGTACCGGATCTGACACCTAAAGTTGCCGCTCTTATAAAGAAAACAGTTCGTAATGTCAACCCTGTAGAGATTTGTTACAGGAATGCCCCCATAAAAATGAATGTGGGACAACGGCGGCAGGTGGGAGCGGATAGGATAATCAATGCCATTGCCGCAGACAAATTATACGGTCCTCCGGCAATAGTGATAGATCTTGGCACTGCTACGACATTTGATGTTGTATCTTTTTGCGGCGAGTATTCCGGTGGCGTTATAGCGCCTGGACTGAATATCTCGCTGGATGCTCTTTATGAAAAAACCGCTAAATTGCCGCGCCCTGTTTTGCGTAGGCCGAAATCAGTGGTTGGCAGGAACACAAATTCCGCAATTCTTTCCGGCATTGTTTACGGGCATGCGGGTTTGATAAACGAAGTTTTGAATAGAATAAAAAAAGAATTTTTTAAATCGCAGAGCGTTAATGTGATTTTGACTGGCGGTTATGCCGGATTTATGGCGTCATATCTTGATAATTCCATAATAATAGATGAAGATATTACATTAAAAGGCATAGAAATCGCTTATAAAATGATTTTATGCGCGCGGACTTGGCAATAAAGCCGAAGTTGTATTTCGCACGCAAGGTGGGTGTGTTGCATGGTAAAAAGATTTCTTGCAGTTGTCGTATGTTTCTTGCTTTCTGTACCGGTTTTCGCGGCAGAGATTAGTTTTGACGAGTTGAAAAACAATCTTTCCAAAACTTGTGTGGAACCTATGGCAAAAGATATAGGTTCTGTTCTTGCCGGGAATATGTTCAGGTCAGGAACCAGCATAGGCACGCATTTCAAATGGGTGCCAGGTATTCAGGTGGGAGTAGCAGTAGCAGGTTCATTAAAACCGAGAGAAGACAATGTAATACTTCAGCAGGGATTCGGTTCCGCTACGGAACCAAAAGATGCTATATTCGGTCTTCCTTTTGCTCAGGTCGGACTTGGTTTGCCCTTCGGCATAGATGTTGTTGTCAGAGGCGCTCCTGAAATGCAGGAGATTAAACTAATGGGTGTAGGATTGAAAAAAACCATTATAGAAAGAGGTTTTGCATCAGTTAAAATCGGTTTGTCCGCTATGTATTCTCACAATCGTCTTGAATATACAAGTTTCAAAGCTGAAACAAATTCCTTTACTGGAATATTTTCCGTTAAGGTTCCTCTTGTAGAGCCATACATAGGTGTTGCCATTGACAAAACATCGCTGGAAACGGAATTTACTCCTACGGAACTTATGACGGCGAGTAATCCTGTGAATATAGATGTCACCACAACTGATCCCCGTTATGTGGCAGGGTTAAATTTTTACACAGTTCCGCTTACTTATATTAATATTGCCGGAACATATTTGGGCGATCATATGGGAGTTGATGTGGGCGTTGGGCTTAAGTTTTAATTGATTTTACAGCAAAAGTATATTTTCGGATTTAGAAATATGCTAACAGGTAAAAAATAATTTGTATGAATCCTTTTTTACGGTTAGGCATCTAAAAGTAAGTACGACTTCATACTTTAAAATATCTTGAAAGGAGGTGTTTGTATGATGAAAATAAAACCACTTGGGGACAGAGTCCTTGTAAAACCTGTGGAGGAAAAAGAAGTCAAGAAAGGCGGAATAATTATTCCGGATACGGCAAAAGAAAAGCCGCAAGAAGGCAAAGTTGTTGCAGTCGGTGCGGGCAAAGTTGACGATTCTGGGAAAAAAATTCCTATGGATGTGAAGGAAGGCGATACTGTCCTTTACGGGAAATATTCCGGTACTGAAGTAAAACTTGACGGCAAAGAATACCTGATAATGCATCAAGACGATATTCTTGGCATTATTGCGTAATTTAGGGAGGTAAGAAAAAATGGCAAAACAGATTAAATTTAGTGATGAAGCTATGCGTTCGGTCAAAGCCGGCGTTGACAAACTTGCCAATGCGGTTAAGATCACGCTTGGACCAAAAGGCAGATATGTTGTATTGGACAAAAAATTCGGTTCTCCTACTGTAACAAATGACGGCGTTACAATAGCGAAGGAGATAGAACTTGAAGATCCTTTTGAAAATATGGGAGCAGAGCTGGTAAAAGAAGTAGCATCTAAAACAAATGATGTTGCAGGTGACGGCACGACAACCGCAACCTTGCTTGCGCAATCCATAATTACCGAAGGATTAAGAAACATTACAGCAGGAGCAAATGCGATTCATATTAAGAAAGGTCTTGATAGTGCTGTGGAAACTGCAGTCGCTTATATTAAAAAGGTAGCGAAAAAGATTCCGCACGATGATCTCGCGAAAGCGAAAGAAGAAATCAGCCAGATAGCAACTATTTCCGCAAATGACAAAGAAATAGGGCAACTTATTGCTGATGCTATACTTAAGGTTGGCAAAGACGGTGTTATCACGGTAGAGGAAGGCAAATCGGCTGATACCACTCTTGATGTTGTTGAAGGAATGCAATTTGACAGAGGATATGTTTCTCCTTATTTTGTGACGGACGCAGAAAGAATGGAAACTGTTCTTGAAGACGCGTACATCATTATTACTGATAAGAAATTATCTTCAATGCAGGACCTTCTTCCTTTGCTTGAAAAGATAGCGCAGACAGGCAAACAGTTCCTTATTATTGCCGAAGATCTTGAAGGTGAGGCATTGGCAACTCTTGTCGTGAACAGGCTTCGCGGAACCCTTAAATGCGCAGCTGTAAAAGCGCCAGGTTTCGGCGACAGAAGAAAAGAGATGCTGGAAGATATCGCTGTGCTTACGAAAGGACAAGTAATATCAGAAGAACTTGGTCTCAAAATTGACAAAGTTGGACTTGATATGCTTGGTCAGGCAAAAAGGATCGTCATTGATAAAGAGAATACCACGATAGTTGGCGGTTCCGGCAATAAAGAAGACATAAAGAAAAGAGTCAACCAAATCAAGAAACAGATGGAAGAATCAACCTCTGATTACGATAAGGAAAAGCTTCAGGAACGTCTTGCTAAACTGGTAGGCGGCGTAGCAGTTATTAATGTAGGTGCAGCCACAGAGACGGAAATGAAAGCAAAGAAATTTAAGGTTGAGGACGCCATGCACGCTACTCGTGCGGCTGTGGAGGAAGGTATTGTGCCAGGCGGCGGAATTGTTCTTTTGAGAGCGATATCAGAAGTGGTTAAGTTAAAATCTGATGATCCTGACGTTCAAACAGGCATCAACATAATCAAGAGATCTCTTGAAGAACCGATAAGGCAAATAGCTGAGAACGCGGGATTTGAAGGTTCAGTAATAATAGAAAAAGTAAGAAGTGAGAGCAATCCTTCTTTCGGATTAAATGCCGAGACAGGGGAATTCGTGGATATGTTGAAAGCAGGCGTGATTGATCCAGCAAAGGTTACAAGATCCGCATTACAAAATGCTTCTTCAATAGCAGGATTGCTTTTGACTACTGAATGTCTCATTACAGATATTCCTGAAAAGGAAAAAACTCCTCCTATGATGCCTCCAGGCGGCGGCGGAATGGGTGGAATGTATTAAAGTGCCGCTCGCAAGCAAGTTTCTTTGAACCGCTCGTTAGAACTCGCTCTGCAATTTTCTTCTGAATGAATTAAGTCGAAAATTGAGGTTCTGCAGAAACTTTTTGCTTCGCTGTATATTTGGAGTGTGGCATAAAGAGCAATCGTATCGGAAAAACAAAAAAACGAAGGCGGATTTTATTCCGCTTTCGTTTTTTTCGTTGCATATACTGTAGGGTTCACTGAAAAAAGCCAAAGTTTATTGAAATAAAGACGAAGAAAAGGTATAATAGGGCATAGAAAATGGCGTCAAAACTGCAAGGAAAACGAAGAAAAGTGTCAAAAACCCTTGCAGTTTGAAAAGTTGGCGGAGGCAAGAAATGTCCTATAAAAGCAAAGATCGCAGAACCGGGAACTTATTTACGGAAATAATGCCGTTCGGCGGGAAGTTAAATTCCGAGAACCGCTGGATGAAATTACATGACCTGATTCCGTGGGAAGAGATGGAAAACATTTACA
>MWCF01000021.1 GCA_002069855.1 Elusimicrobia bacterium ADurb.Bin231
CGCAAGAGTGGAAGCGAGGCGTCAAAAAAACTCTGGAAGTGGATAAAGCAGAAACAAAAAAAGCGTAGCGAGATAGAAGGTTTTATCGGCGTATCAAAAGTTCATTACGGATTAGAGCGGTTGGTATACAAAAATGAAGAGTTGAATATCCGGCTGGGCTTGATAGCGATGAACTTATCCACAGCGCTGGCAAGAATTTAGGGAAAACCAAAAAATAATCCACAGAAAGTGTATAAGAATTAGGGGAACCTATGCGCAAAATCTATCGTTAACATTCGCAAAAAATAGTTTTTCAGCAAACCCTAATGTAAGCACAAAATCAATTAACATTTTTTCGCGGCACGCGCGTTGCCGGATTAATAAAGACAATAATTATACATCAAGATATACCTGCTTTTATTTTGTCCCTGAAAATTTTCTTTTTTCCCATTCATAAACAATAGGCGCAGCCACGAATATTGTGGAATACGAACCGACAATTACTCCGAAAAGAAGAGCAAGAGAAAAATCATTTATAACTTCGCCGCCGAGGAAAAACAGCGCCAGAAGCACAAAAAATGTAGTAAGAGAAGTATTTACTGTCCTTGATAGCGTTTCATTGACGGATCTATTAATCATATCATAAAAATTTTCTTTTCTATGAATCCGTCTATTTTCACGCATCCTGTCGAAAATAACAATCGTGTCATTAATAGAATATCCAGCAAGGGTCAGCAGCGCAGCAAGCACAGTAATGGAAACTTCCCGCCCCAAAACAGAGAATAGACCCACTGTAATAAAAACATCGTGAATAATGGCAAGCACTCCGGCGACACCCCGGATACCGGATTTAAAACGAAATCCCACATAAACTATAATGCCGACAAAAGACCAAAACATAGCAAAGAATGCCTGGTTTTTCAGATGTCTTCCTATTGTAGGTCCCACATACTCAGCGCGCTCAAGTTCAAAACCATTATCAGGGAGCCCTTTCCTGAATATTTCCTGTATCTTCTCGGATATGCCGTCTTCAGTAGTTTTTACTTTAACAATAATCGTATTGTCTTTAGGAAAATCCTGTAAATCGGATTTAAATCCGCCGGAAGAAAGAAGCTGCCTTGCTTCTGCGAGCGAAACAGGTTGTTTGAATTTCAATTGAATTAGAGTACCGCCTGTAAAATCTATCCCGTAATTAATACCTTTAAAAAACAGCGATAACACGGTGATTAAAATTAACAGTCCTGACACACCGAAAAAAACATTCCTTTTTCCAACAAAATCAAAATGTGTTTCTTTAAAAAATGTAATCATATTGATAACCTCTCCACACTCCTTCCCTGAAGCCACTCATCATAAAACTGATGAGTAACAATAATTGCAGTGTACATACTAACCATTAAACCCAAAACTAAAGTTACAGCGAAACCTCTCACAGGACCGGTTCCGAATTGAAATAAAAACGCTGCCGCTATTAAGGTGGTTATATTAGCGTCCAGGATGGAAGAAAATGCCTTTTCATATCCGAGATCTATAGCCACCCGCACAGTTTTGCCTGAACGCAATTCTTCTCTTATTCTCTCAATTATAAGAACATTTGCGTCAACAGCCATTCCTATTGTAAGAATAATTCCTGCTATGCCAGGCATTGTTAAAGTAGCGTGAAAAAGAGACATAAGAGCCAGAAGAATAATCAAATTTAGTAGTAATGCCAGATTCGCAATAACACCGGAAAATTTATAATATATCATCATAAATCCGAATACTATCGCCAAACCGACAACACATGCCAATATCCCCGCTTTTACCGAATCGCGTCCGAGAGACGGACCGACTGTTCTGTTTTCAATAAAACGCACAGGAGCAGGAAGAGCGCCGGCGCGCAAAATTATAGCAAGCCCTGATGCCTCTTCAGCGGTAAAATTGCCTTCTATTACCGCGTGACCGTCGGGAATTTTGCTTCTTATCACAGGAGCAGATTGAACCACATTATCAAGCACTATGGCAAGATTTTTTTCTATATTTCTCTCGGTAACCCCGGCAAATATCTTAGCGCCTTCAGGATTAAAATCCAAAGCCACATAAGGCATATTATATTCTCCGCCGAGTTTCATTTTTGCGTCAGTCAGATACGCTCCGGTAATTTGCGGACTTGAAGTTACCATATAATATTTATCGTCTTTGCCCGGAAGAATTTCATAACCAAGAGGCATCAATCCGATAAAATCCTTCTTTAATTGCCTGTTTTCATCGTATATATCAGTCATTCTAATCCCGAGTTCACGAGCCTTAGACGCCACTTTTTCCACAGCTTCGGAATTTTCAACAAGCCGGAATTCCAATAATGCTGTTTTTCCAATAAGGTCCAAAGCGCGGTTAGGATCTTTTATGCCGGGAAGTTGAACAACTATCCATTTCTCTCCCTGCTTCGCTATAAAAGGTTCGGCAACTCCGAACTGATCTATCCTGTTCCTTATTATCTCTATGGCGCGGTTTAAAGCATCCTGTATGTTGACATTTTTATCAAGTTTTGTATCATCCACTTCCAAAACAAGATGAATCCCGCCCTGCAAATCCAACCCGAAATTGATTATCTTTCTTGTGATTCCGTCTTTGTCCTGCTGCGCCTTTTGCCGCTCATCAGGAGACATTCTGTACCATATAAAAGTCGGCCACAGCAGATAAACGGAACCCGCGGCAACAATTCCAAAAATCATCCATCTAAATCTTTTGAAAAACATTTTATCACTCCTCTTTTTTTTGGTTTTAATTCAAAATAAAAAATTATTTTTTTTACAACAATTTTGTATCATTAATATACAAATTAAAATCGGTTTTTATAAATTCCGCGGCCTTGCGGCATATCATCATCCTTGTAAGGAATATTTCAAAATACTCCATAACATGGGATATATTTGTATCTATTTTTAATTCCAAAGATATTCTTTTCTTTTCCGGATCCACTCTTAACGAAGAACGCTCCGCAGCGTAGTTCACCCTGTCGTGTATGTCAAGTGAAATCAATTTCGGATTCCTTACCCTGCTTCTATGAACATCAGCCTTATCCGCGAGTATAACCGCGGCTGCTACAGGATTTACAGGTTCGCCGAGAGGCTCTTCATGATTGCCTATTGCTCCTATTATAATGGCTATATGATCAGGATCCATATCCATTTCTTCAAGAATATCCATAGCTATAAGAGCGCTCGCTGAAACATGATTTTCTCTGTTTACAACATTTCCTATATCATGCAAATAACCGGCAACAGAGGCCAGCATAGGCAATGGTTCCTCAAAATCAAGATGGCTCAACACATTTCTGGACAAATTAGCTACTATTTCGGCATGCCTGAATCCATGTTCCGTATAACCTATAATGCCGAGATATTCGTCCGCAGCTTTAAGATATGAAACCACTTTGGGATTTGTTTTAACTTTTTCAAGAGTTATTTCTGCCATTTATTTTACTATTTCCTTAAGTTCTTTGTTACCTGTTTCAATTTCCGGTACTACTACAGACACTGCTGATTTAACAATTTGTATATTAACATTTTCCGCAACTTTTACTTTAAATCCGCTCGGCAGAATTTCCGCTATTGTTCCGTAAATGCCTCCGGAAATTATTACCTTGTCGCCCTTTTTAAGTTCATCCACCATTTTCTGGTGTTCTTTTTGCTTTTTTGATTGCGGTCTGATTACAAGAAAATAAAAAACCAACATAATCAAAAATAATGGCATCATAGACGCAAAAAACGATGCTCCTTGCCCTGCTGCTTGTCCACCCATTATAGTTACCTCCTGTATATTTCGAAAAATTTTTTCTTTTCCTGAAAAAAATTCCCGTTTGCTATGCTATCCCTGATCCTTTTTGATAATTTTACCATAAAATTAAGATTATGTAAAGTATTTAATCGCAAACCTAAAATTTCATTGCACCTGAATAAATGAGAAATATACGCCCTCGTGAAATTTCGGCAGGCATAACAGTCGCAAGAAGAATCTATAGGCGAATAATCCGTTTTAAAACAGGCATTTTTTAAATTGATTTTTCCGGCTGAAGTAAAAGCCTGCCCGTTTCTTGCGTTTCGCGAAGGCAAAACACAATCAAACATATCGATGCCTCTTTCAACGCATTCCCATAGATCCTCCGGAGTACCAACACCCATAAGATACCTCGGCTTGTTTACAGGAAGATGCTGTAATGTCCCGAAAATTACGTCATACATCAGTTCATTCGGCTCACCTACTGACAAACCTCCCAACGCGTAACCGTCAAAGCCTATTTCAAGCGTGCGGACAGCTGATTCTTTTCTTAAATCCTCATATACAGAACCCTGTATTATGCCGAACAGCATTCCTATATCCGAATATTTTTTCGTACAGAGTTCATAAAAAACTTTGCTTTTTTTTGCCCACTCGGCAGTAAGAATAAGGGATGACCTTGCATATTCGCGTTCAACCGGATACGGCACACATTCATCCAGCACCATCATTATATCTGAACCGAACACACTCTGAATCTCAACAACTTTTTCAGGAGTAAAAAAATGTTTTGAACCATCCAGATGAGAAGTAAATTCCACACCCTGCCCGGTTATCTTTCGCAGTGCGTTCATAGAAAAAACCTGAAATCCGCCGGAATCCGTAAGTATGGAACCTTTCCAGTTCATAAATCTGTGAAGCCCACCGGCACCCTCTATAATTTTCAGGCCTGGTCTGAGATATAAATGATAAGTATTGGATAATATTATTTTTGCGCCGATATCTTCAAGCTCCGACGGAGACAACGTTTTAACTGTGGCAAGAGTCCCAACAGGCATAAAACAAGGTGTTTCTATTTCGCCATGCCTTGTGTGTAAAATGCCGGTGCGGGAAGCACCGCATTCGTTTTTCACAATAAAACTTGTCATAAAAACTTTTTGTCATTTATGTAAAGGACAAATGAATGATCAAAATATTTTGCCGCTTTTTTCAAATGAAGCATCCTTTCAAGAAATATTTCAAAATACTCTCCTATACTTATTATTTTATCATCTATTCGCAATTTCAGAAAAATCACTTTTGATTCCGAAACAATTCCAAGTTGAGATTTTTCGCATGCAAGATTAACCTTAGAATGAGTGTCCAACTCAGAAAATTTTTCAATTCTCACCCTTGCCTGATGAACATCGCTTTTATCTCCGAATATTACTGCCGCAGTAAGATGAGAATTTGGAATCATTTCTTTATCTTCATGCGCGCCGACTGCGTTAACAACAGCCATAGTTTCTTTTGGCTCCATGCGCATGCTTTCAAGTATCCTTTTTGTCATTACTGCCCCGGAAAGAGAATGTTCCTCCATATTGATGGCGTTGCCTATGTCGTGAATATACCCCGCAATGCCGGCAAGTTCTATATCTCTCGAAGAATACCCGAGAGATGAGAGAATTCCCATAGCTGTATCTGAAGCAAATCTCGCATGCCGAGCGCCGTGTTCTTTATAGCCAACAGCAGCGAAATTACAATCAGCAGCTGCGATATACGCTTTGACATAAGTATTATTTACAATTTCTTTAAGAGTTACATTAGCCATAATATAAAAGGAATAAATATCAAACTTGCTATAAGACCTATACTGATCGCTGATGCGGCGAATGAAAAATCTGCGCCGTATCTTTTAGCCAATATATAACTATTAACAGCGGCCGGCATACCGCTCGTCAACAAACAGACCTGACGCGTAACGTCTATTATACCAAATATCTCGCAAAATAACAATGCCGAGAAAAAACCGCCTGCCATGCGCAGGACCACAGCAGAGGAAGTTTTCAGAAGAACAGAATCATAAACAGGGCATGCCTGATATCCTACAAGCATCAACATAACCGACAATGTAACTGCGCTCAAAAGATTTGAAAAAACGGAAATCTCGCGAGGCATATTGATTCCTAAAATGTTAAGGATAATTCCTGCGGCAGCGAAATACAGTATGGGAAGTTTTAAGATCTCTTTAAAAGATCCGCTGACAATTAATATACCTGCGCTGAAATGCAGAAAGGTTATAACGATATTATAGACTATAGCCAAAAACATTCCCTCTCTGCCAAAAAGCAAAGCGTTCAGAGGTATTGCCAAATATGCGGAATTCATAAACATAATTGGCAAAGCGATATCCTTAAATTTGCTCTGAAATATACGGGAAAACAGTGCCGCATAAAATGCTCCGGCTACTACCACAGATACGGAAATCAGAATAACTCTGCCGGCACTTAAGATATCTAAAGAAGGCGGTATTGACCATACGGTGAAAAACACGAACAAAGGGATAAGAATATTAAGAGAAAACTCCACGAAAGATTTTATAATATTCTCTATGCGACCGGATTTTAATCTGCCGGCAAGATATCCAATCGCTATAAACGGCAATATTTTTGAAACAAGATTTAGTAAAAGGTTCATAGTATATTTTATTATTGTATAAAAAAATCTTGACCTTTTGAAGAAAAAAATTATAATATCAGAAAACAGGAGGAACAATGAACAAGTTTATCAACAAACATAAAAAAACGATATTTTGGATAATACTTATAGGATTTCTTTTCGCCACATTTGCGTATTTCGGAGCAGGCGGGATACTATCCCAGGGGGCTGATACTGTAGCAAAGGTTAACTCTCAAAAAATATCTTATAGAGAATACAGAAATAATGTGGCAAGAGTAATAAACAATCAAAGAGAACAAAATCCGGACGGTTTGAAACCAGAAGAAATGAAAAATATACAAATCGGAGTTTTACAGAATATGATTTCAGAGGAAGCTTTTATCCAAATCGCAAAAAATTATAAATTGAAAATCACGCAAAACGAACTTGCCACTTATCTCCAGCAGATACCGGCATTCCAACAAAACGGGAAATTCGACCATAAAACATACTACAGAGCACTCCAGTACGGCATACATATGTCGCCTGTGGAATTTGAAGAATCCCGCAGAAGAGCTCTTCTTGTAGACCGCGTAAAATTCATTATATTTATGTCGGCTAAAGTCACAGAAAAAGAAGCGGAAACGGAATATCAGCGCAGAAACGGAAATGTGAAAAACTGGGAAGCTGAAAAAGATAAATTTATGGAAACCTTAAAAGAAGAAAAGGCAAATATATTGTTTACCGCATGGGTAACGCAACTCCAGCAAAAAACCAAAATAAAAGAATATCTATCCAAATTCGAAAAGTTTTAATTATTTTTTTTAAAATTTTTTAAGCATATTCCGGAATTTGGAAAGCGGAAATCCCACAACATTGAGATAATCCCCATCTATCTTTTTTACAAACAAATCTCCTTCGGATTGTATTGCGTAAGCTCCTGCTTTATCATGATTTTTTTTGCTTAAATTACTAATATCCTTATCGCTTAATTTTTTGAAATGAATTACGGTCTTTTCGTATCCTGAAATCTTTTTTCCCGTATCTAAATCAACAAACGCCAGCCCTGTATAAACATAATGTTTTGAACCTGAAAGTTTTTTAAGTATTTCCGCGGCGTGCAGTCTATCCGCAGGTTTTCCTATAATTTCTCCGTCAGCAACAACAATAGTATCAGCGCCTAATATCAATCTGACAGAATCGGATTTCGCGAAAGGCGATGATTTTATCTTATCATAAACAGACACCGCCTTTCGCATTGCGAGAATCCGCACAAGTTTGGACGGAGAAATATTCTTTATTATGTCTTCATTTATGCCGTGCCTAATAACGGAAAAATCAAATCCCGCCTTTTTAAGAATTTTTTTTCTTTGCGGAGAACTTGAAGCAAGAATAATCTTAATCTTTTTTTTCATAATACAATCGACGATATATGATACCCGCAATTCGTACACCTGCCTTCGGAAATACCACTTACTACAGTTTCATAACCGTTTCTCCGGATCAATATATTTTTACACTTAGGGCAGTATGTATAATTTGTCTCATTACTTGGGACATTGCCTATATAAACAAATTTTAGTTTGCGGGAGGCAATATCTTGCGCCTTTTTAAGAGTATCCAACGGGGTGACCGGTATGTTCATCCTGTATTGAGGAAAATACCCGGAAAGATGAAAAGGAATTTCATCGTTAAGAGAGGATACCCAATCCGCTATATCATTTATTTCAGCATCAGAATCGTTTAAGCCTGGAATAAGCAATGTTGTTATTTCCACATGCTTACACTGTTTTACAAGTATTTCAACTGTACGGAGTACTGGATCAAGCCGACCGAAACAGTACTTTTTATAAAAATCATCCCTAAAAGATTTAACATCAATATTCGCAGCGTCTATATTATCAATGATATTATAAAGAGGCGTTTCATTGATAAACCCGTTGGACACCAGAACATTTTTAAGACCTTTCTTAGCAGAAAGCGCCGCTGTTTCCTTGAGCCATTCGTAATTAATAAGAGGCTCATTGTAAGTATATGCTATGCCTATGGAATTATTCTCTCTGGCAAGAGACACTGCGTATTCCGGAGAAACATCTCTCACAATCCGCTCGTTGAATTCAGATTGAGAAATTTCATAATTCTGGCAAAAATCGCACCTGAAATTACATCCCAAAGTTCCAATAGAAAATATTTTGCTTCCAGGATAAAAATGATAAAGCGGTTTTTTTTCTATAGGATCAACGGCAATGGATGTAAATTTCCCGTATGTAAGAGAAAAAAGTTTGCCGTCAATATTCTTCCTTATGCGGCAGACACCTGTTTTTTCAGACGCAATAACGCAATTATGCGGACACAGTTCGCATTTTACCGATTCCCTTTCGAAGTCATTGACCTTATAATAAAGCGACTCTTTCATAAACACACCTACGGTTAATTGTAGCCATTAATAATTTCTCGCGATTCACAAAACATATCAACTAAGAATTTTTAGAGTTTCAAGGTCTAAGTAACTTTGATGTCTTTTTTGGAATAAGTAATCAAATACCCATATATAAAATTCTCATGACATCCTGTGTATACATACCAATCAACTTCCCTGTCATGCTGTCTGAATCTACGAATAATAGACCTATTTATATTTGTAATTATAAGCGAAATATGTAAAATGTCAAGCACCTTAACAACAGCGCGAGTTTAAAATGTTAGTGCAACAGTTTGAACTCGCACAATTTCTTGAAAATAGTGAAAAAAAATTGTAATATAATAATATGTCAAACAGAATTTTCATCATGCCTCTTGACGCTATTTACCTCAAATCAGATTTTTTTGATCTAAAAAGACATATAACAAATATATGAACTATTTGAAAAGCATTATTTTATTAATCATTGTATCATTTTTTGGCAGCATACTCCAACACACGATAGCACATACCAACCTCGCCATGCTTTACATACTTGTAGTCGTAATAACATCCATACTGTGGGGCAAGGGTCCATCTCTGGTCGCAGCTATTCTTAGTGTGTTGATATTCGACTTCTTCTTTGTGCCGCCGCATTTTTCGCTTACTGTCGCGGATACCGAATACCTGATTACCTTTGGAACATTATTTATAGTAGGAACTGTTATAAGTTCATTAACGCTGAAAGCGAGGAAACAAGCAGAGACTGCAAAAAATCGGGAAGCACATACCCGGGCACTTTATAATATGAGCAAGGACATCGTCCAAACAATAGGACAAGAAACACTGTTCAAAATGGTCATAAACCATGTAAATAAAACTTTCGACGCAGAAACCGCTATTTTCGTCAATAACAATGATAAGATGATAGTAAAATCCGGGCCGCATGATATCATGAACACAGAAACAGATGCTTCAGCGCTCATGGAGTCCTTCAAAAACGGAAAACCTGCCGGATGGAACACAAACCTCGTACCCGAAGCAAATGTCTATTATCTTCCCATACACACAACGAATAATATGTTCGGAGTACTCGGTGTAAAATTCAACAAAAAAAAATCTCCTACACACGAACAATACCGTCTCTTGGAAACCTTTGCCAATCAGATTGCATTGGCATTCGAACGAAATAAACTTGCCGACGCGGAACAACAGGCAAACAGTTTAAGGGAAAGAGAAAAACTCCACACCGTTTTTTTGAATTCCATATCCCATGATATGAAAACGCCCTTGGCCGCGATTTCAGGTTCATTGAGCAGCATATTAAACGATACAAATATGGATGAAACCAGCAAAAAGATCCTACTTGAAACAGCATATGAAGAATCAACAAGAATGAATCATTTGGTAGGAGATTTACTGGATATGGCACGGGTCGAAGCAGGTGCGTTGCAAATTAATAAAAATTATGCAGAAGTAAAAGACCTGATAGGTAGCTCATTGAAACAAATGGAAAAAACATTAAAAGATTTCACGATTTTTGTAAAAATACCATATGATCTACCAGAAATTTCCGTGGATTTCATTCTTATGACCAAAGTCCTAAAAAACATATTAGATAACGCGGTAAAGCACTCGCAAAATATTAAGGAAATCATAGTATCCGCCTACCTGACAGGAAATTGTATCGACATAAGTATAGCAGATCGCGGCATCGGCATACCTACGGATGATTTAGAGCATGTTTTCAATAAATTCTACCGTGTAAAAAGACCAACAAATTACGATGGTACCGGTCTTGGACTGTCAGTGTGTAAAGGCATAGTGGAGGCACACAAGGGAAAAATTCGTGCAGAAAATTTCGATAACGGAGGTACTATAATCATCATCTCTATGCCTTTATAAAAAAGACATGATTCGAGAATAAGATATGCCTCAAACTAAAACTCAAAATACTATAAGAGCGCTAATTGTAGACGATGAAAAATCAATCCGTAAATTTCTATCCGTATCACTGTCCTCCCGCGGGTATACTGTATCCGAAGCAGTTAACGGCAAACAGGCAATAGAAGCCATATCACTGTTCCGCCCAGATTTTGTTATTCTCGACCTCGGGTTACCAGATATGGACGGCAACAAAGTATTGGAAGAAATAAGAAATCACAGTAACGTACCTATAATAATTTTATCAGTGAGAGACAGGCAGGAAGACAAGATAAAAGCACTTGACAAAGGTGCGGACGACTACCTTACAAAGCCATTCGGGATAGAGGAACTTTATTCCAGGCTAAAAGCAGTTCTCCGACGGACATTGAGAATAGAAGACGAGCCGGTGTTTAAATCAGGAAAATTGTATGTTGACCTTGCCAAAAGAACGGTCAAAATCTGCGCCAGAAACATAGAATTGACACCTACAGAATATGATATTCTTAAACTGATGGTCATGAATGCGGGCAGAGTCATGACGCACAGGCAGTTAATAAAACAAGTATGGAATAAAAATCCTGACGAATATATGGACCACTTACTGCGCGTCACGATAAGCAATCTACGGAGTAAAATAGAACCAGACTCTTCAAAACCGGAATTCATCATAACCGAACCTGCAGTAGGATACCGTCTGCAAAACGAATAGGTGCTCCAGACTTTACTCCATACATCCAAGCATACATTAACCATCATTGATTTTTGACACTTTTTTGACTTGTAGCATTTAGCTTTTAATTTTACAATCTATGTATGACCAAGTCAAAAAATACCATAAAATTAAACCCTCTCCAAATACTCATATTAGGATATCTGCTCGTAACTATTTGTGGAGCGATACTCTTATCGCTACCTGTATCATCCTCAAAGGCGACTGGGCAACCCTTCATTGATGCTATGTTCCTCGCAACATCAGGAATAAGCACTTCCGGGCTGACAGTAATCGACATAGGAAAGGATTATTCCATTTTCGGACAGATTGTGTTGATGTGTATTTTTCAAATCGGCGGGATAGGATATATGACATTCGTAATATTCACCTCCTATATGCTTGGTATAAAATTTTCTATAACAACAAGCATAATAGCAAAAGAATCTATAGCAACTGACAGTTTCAATATGCTGGGCAAATTCTTCAAGAATGTTTTGCTTTATACTATGATCTTCGAATTTGCCGGAGCAGTCGTGCTTACGGCATTCTGGATGAAAGAATTCGATTTGTTGCACGCGGCCTATCTTGGCATTTTTCACTCGGTATCAGCCTTCTGCACCGCCGGGTTCAGTACTTTTTCCAATAATTTTATGAGCTATAGCACAAGCACGACTCTAAACATGAGTATTAATATTATATCCATAATAGGAGGCTTAGGTTTTTTCGTTCTTATCGATTTATACAACTTAGTTTATAAGAAAAGCAAAAACATTTACCCGAGAAAATTGACCGTACACAGCAAAATGGTCATACTCGTTACCGGAATCGTTATGTTATCAGGAGCAATCATAATATTTTTATCGGAAAAATGGCCTGTAGAAATGCAGGTATCGGAAAGGATAATGGTATCATTTTTTCAATCCATATCAGCATCGACAACAGATGGGTTCAATTCCATTGACATAGGAGCGATGTCTACCACAGGATTGACTATGCTGATGTTTTTGATGTTCGTAGGCGCATCACCCGGGAGTACAGGCGGAGGAATGAAAACTACCACACTTGCCACATTATTCATCGCTGTAAAATCATATCTGCAGGGCAAAAAAGAAGTGAATATAATAGGAAAGGAAATCCCACAGAAATCCGTGTTGAAGGCACTGGTAGTATTTTCCATATTCGTACTAATACTTTTAATAGATATGCTTGTGCTTTCTTACACGGAAGATGTATCGTATATACGAATACTGTTCGAGACGGTTTCTGCGCTCGGGAATACAGGGTTGTCCACCGGGATAACCTCAAATTTGTCGTTTGTAGGAAAAATCGTTTTGATTCTTACTATGTTCATAGGAAGAGTAGGGCCTTTGACTCTGGGAATAGCCCTGTTAAAAAAACATGATCCGGCATTGTACAGATACCCACAAGAAGATATATTTATCGGATAAGAACAGCACAAACGACTTGCGCAAGTTTACATTGCTATATTCTGCCTGTAATCAAAAACATTTTCCAGATTTTCCACTGCAACAAGATCTTTTATCGCACTTGTAGCACACTTCATTTGCCAATTTTTCGCCCTTGGAATAAGCAAAAATATTCCCGAGAGTAGTTCTTGCAATATTTGTAAGCGCTTCCTTGGTAAAAAAAGCTTGGTGCGAGGTTATAAGCACATTATTAAACGATAGCAGTCTTGCGAGAGCGTCGTCCGGCAGAATTTTATCTGAAAAATCCTCAAAGAAATATTCGCTTTCTTCTTCATAAACATCCAATCCGGCAGAACCGATTTTTCCATGTTTCAACGCTTCTATCAATGCTTTTGTATCTATCAATCTTCCTCTGCCTGTATTTATTACCATTACCCCTGTCTTCATTTTTGAAATCGCAGAGTGGTCTATTAAATGAAATGTATCCTTTGTAAGCGGACAATGCAATGAAATGATGTCGGATGAGCGGTACAATTTATCCAGTGGAACATACGAAATTTCCATTTTCTCTGCAAAATCTTTATCAGGATACGGATCGTATGCCAGAATTTTCACATTGAAACCCTTCAATATTTTTATAAGAACTTTCCCAATTTTACCTGTGCCTATTATACCTGCCGTCTTGCCGTTCATATCAAACCCGAGCAGTCCATTGATATTAAAATTATTGTCGCGTGTTCTATAGTATGCTTTATGAATTTTTCTATTAAGAGAAAGCATTATACCAACAGTGTGCTCTGCAACGGCATACGGCGAATAATCTGGGACCCTGACAACATGAATCTTATTATATACTGAAGAAAGATCCACATTATTATAACCGGCGCATCTTAAAGCAATTATTTTTATTTTGTTTTTTAAAAGTATTTTCACAACATCTTTTGTAACATTATCATTAACAAATATACAAACTGCGTTAAACCCTTGCGACATTGCAACTGTATCGGAATTCAGACGATTAAGAAAATATTTTATATGATATCCGTATTTTGCATTTTCTATGTTAAAAAATTCTATATCATACGGTTTGGCATCAAAAAACGCCAGCTTTATCCTTTCCATTTTCTTAACCTCCGGATTTTCAATGAAACTTACGACGTTTCACATGATAACGGCTGCGCGAACCATGATAATTGTTATCAACCTGATGTGAGAATGATGATTTGCGCGAGGAACTACAAAATTCCTCAGTAGGTATTGTAGGATGTTTGGACAAAGGTATTGATACTCTGATTATCTTTTCAATATTTTTGACATCAGCACCCTGACCAGGTGTTGCAAATGAAATTGCATGGCCTATCTGCCCTGCTCTCCCTGTCCTGCCTATACGATGCACATAATTCTCCGGATCATCAGGAAGATCGTAATTAATAACTACTTCTATGCCTATAACATCTATACCCCGGGCAGCTATATCTGTAGCCACAAGAATTCTATATTTGCCGGATTTGAACCCGCTCAATGCTTCTTTCCTCTGTCCAAGCGACCTGTCTGCGTGTATTTCCGCTGCCTTATGCCCCATACCCCGTATTATTCGCGCTACTGTGGTTGCTCCTCTTTTTGTGCGAGTGAATAAAAGCACTGGACCTGTATATTTATTAAGAAGCTCCCCTAAAAGTTTCGCCTTAAGATAACTGCTTACAACGAATATTTCCTGTGAAATGCCCTCTGCAGCAGTGCCTTCCGGAGCAATCTCCGTGCGAATCGGAAGTTTCATATGCTTTGAAGCCATAGAAACAATAGTATTAGGCATAGTAGCGGAAAAAAGCATTGTCTGGCGATCAACAGGAATCAGATGTATGATTTTTTCTATTTGCGGCTTAAAACCCATATCAAGCATACGGTCTGCTTCATCGAGCACAAGAACATTTACATCACTGACTCGCGCCTGTCTCTGTCCTATCAGATCATTCAACCGGCCAGGTGTAGCCACTATAATACGCGGATTTTTCTTCAATGCCTCTATCTGCCTTAATGATGACTCCCCTCCGATAAGCACTGCTGTCTCCATAGCAGAAGCATGAGCAAATTTCTTAATAGCGTCGTTAACCTGAATGGCAAGTTCGCGCGTAGGAACAAGCACGAGACCGCGGCCTTTTTTTTGCGCAAGACGCTGGATCATAGGGATGCCGTATGCCAATGTCTTTCCTGTGCCTGTCTGTGCAATACCTATAATGTCTTTCCCTTCTACTGCATGAGGTATGGCTTTATACTGTATTGGCGTTGGCTTGTCAAAGCCCAGTTTAGTAAGTACTTGAAGCAATCCCGGCGCTATGCCGAGACCATAAAAACTATCGTGCGAATTAGTATTCATTTTTATTACCTTCCATTTTCAGCGTAATGCGCGACAATGTCAATACCGCGCTTACACAGATTGATTTGTACAACTTTTTTATTTGTAATTACTATAAATATCCCGCGAACGCATGGCAATGCCCTTCAACAATGCGGACATTGTGTTCCTGCACCACAGTGTAAAGACATATTATTTTTACCGACAAATAATAACGGAAAAACAATATCGCTAAAACAACAAGGGATCCACACCGCTATAAATAAAAAAACGAAAACCCCTATATAAGATATTTTATTGCCCGGAGCAGCTGCCATTAACATATGAAAAAGAGACGCCCATGTGCTTACCAAAACATGGAAAGCATGCGGAAATTTAGTCAACGGAAAGATGTAAGCCATAACAATGGCAATAACAGCCAGCGGATTTATAAGCCACCATTTTTCGACGAAACCTATGTGCGCGTGTCTATGCGGCATATCAAGCAATGTTTCACCCCACAGCGGAATAAGAGAATCGCTCAATGTCCCTATAGCCACGGAACCGAAATAACCCACAAGCAATACCTTTAAGAATTTTTTGATTCCGGAAGTCTCTTCGTGAAGATATATTTTATACAACGCAGCTGTAACAAACGCGCTTATGCAAATATGCAGCGGATGAAAAAAATAAAATAAATTCAATGAGGCTGATTCCGGTATGTCGCGAAAAACCACCATCAAAACAATACCTGTCAAAGCACCAAACAATGTAAAAGGCGCATGCTCTTTTAATTCGCAGACAATTCTATACAACATACTATAATCGCTCCTTCCCGCGGCGAGTTCAGACAAAAATATATACTTCTATAAAATATCGTTTTTGATATTACCCGGAATAGAATACAACCAAGAAATTATAATCCCGATGTAAAACAGATGTTTGCTGCCAGCATTAAAAATTCCATTTCATCGGAAAAACAAAGTGAAAAGTTTTCCTCACATCCCAAAATAGATACTCTTATTATAATAACATGGCAATCTTTGTCAATAAAAAACAATGGCGCTGGATAACCCGCTAAAAATAATCACACCAGATTACGGATGATAATTGAGCACCCTTCACGACACAAAATCATTTTGCACGGAAGAACAGATAAGTTCTTTGGAATTTTGTATTTCGAACGGACAGAATACAAATTTTCAAATGCCGCGCGTCTTGTTTAGAAATTTCAGAGGGGCGCGCTTTTAAATTTTAAATCTCCTTAAAAATATGCGCTTTTAATTCTTAAATGACATTGGCTCTTTTATTTTTTTATAAAAATGGTATAATTGTTCACAAGTTATATAAAAATTTGATTTTTTTTATATTTACGCAAATTGAGAATAGTGTCACCGAAAAAACAAGGTTTTTTTTGGGATATCAAAACATTGTATTTAAGGAGGAAAATTTTATGAGTAAAAAATGTATTTCCGAACTTCAAGCTGAAAGAAGCAAATTTAAACCGGTACTTCCGGCAATTCTTAAAAACGGACCTGCTGGTGTAAAACTGCGGTTAGGAAAAGCAACAGAAAGCATTTCGGACAATAAGACGGTAAATAAACTTTTTCCCAACACTTACGGCTTGCCTATGGTAAATCTTGCAAAAGGCAAAAACCAAGAAATTTTGAAAAAAGCGGTTAAAGTAGGAGTAGTTCTTTCAGGAGGTCAGGCGCCTGGCGGTCACAATGTTATAGCAGGGCTTTTCGACGGACTGAAAAAAGCAAATTCCAAAAATAGACTTATTGGGTTTCTTGGCGGACCTTCTGGGATATTGGATAACAAGTGTAAAGAAATTACAAATGCACTTATAGCAGAATATAGGAATACCGGCGGGTTCGACATAATTCAATCAGGCAGAACTAAAATCGAAACACCGGAACAGTTCGAACAGACGAAAAAAACTCTTACAGAAAATAAAATTGACGCTCTCGTTGTAATAGGCGGCGACGATTCCAACACAAATGCGGCTCTGCTTGCGGAATATTTCAAAAAAGAAAGCTTAAACACTGGTTTTATAGGTGTGCCGAAAACTATTGACGGTGACTTAAAAAACGAGCAGATTGAGGCATCATTCGGATTCGATACTGCCACAAAAATCTATTCTGAAGTTGTCGGTAACATCTGCAGGGATGTAAATTCCGCGCGAAAATACTGGCATTTTGTCCGTCTTATGGGCAGAAGCGCTTCTCACATCACTCTTGAAGTAGGGTTAAAAACACAACCGAACATAGTGCTTGTAGGAGAGGAAATTCTTTCAAAGAAAATGACTCTTTCCCAAGTCGTGAAACAGATAGTAAATGTGATTGTAAAACGCGCGGACCTGAAGAAAAATTTCGGAGTTGTGCTTGTTCCCGAAGGCTTGATAGAATTCATACCTGAGATGAAGGCACTTATTTCATCGTTAAACGATGCACTTGCTGATAATGAAGCCGAACTTAAAAATATGCCAGGAATAGACGAGAAAAAGAATTTTATTTATACAAAACTGCCGGGGAACCTTGCTGCTCTTATGAAGTCGCTGCCAGGAACAATTTCTTCCCAATTGATGATTGACAGGGATCCTCACGGTAATGTTCAGGTATCACAAATAGAAACTGAAAAATTACTAATAGCTATGGTGAAAAAATGTCTTTCAGAATTAAAGAAAAATGGCAAATACACCGGTAAATTTTCAACAATCACCCACTTTTTCGGGTATGAAGGCCGCTGCGGCGCACCTTCGAATTTCGACGCAAATTATACTTATGCTCTCGGTTACAATGCTGCTGTTCTCTCTTTGAACGGGTTATCCGGTTACCTGTCATCAGTAAAAAAACTGGTTAAAAAATCTGCGCTATGGGAATGCGGAGGAGTGCCTTTAACTATGATGATGAACATAGAGAGAAGAAAAGGCAAGGAAAAACCGGTTATTAAAAAAGCTCTGGTAGAATTGAACGGCACTCCGTTTAAGACATTGCTTGCCAATAGGGAAAATTGGGCTGTAACAGAAAGTTACTTATACCCTGGACCTATACAGTATTTCGGGCCGTCTTCTATCACAGATATGACAACAGTAACTCTTAAATACGAACAGAGCAAAAAATAAATTGCCACAAGTTCATGCATACCTGAAACAATCAGCAGAATCAGTACACAAGAAAACTTTGTCCTGAACACGCAAAGGATATATCCTTCAAAAATATTTAAACATAGGATACTTTCCCTAACAGCTTCTATAGCCAAAAACGAGGAACAACTGTCCCAAGTTGTAAAATCTATTATGAAATTTATTGCTGATTTGCATATTCATTCCCACTACTCAATAGCCACGAGCAGGAATCTTGTACCTGAACACCTTGAACACTGGGCAGGGATAAAAGGCATAAATGTCGTAGGTACAGGAGATTGCACGCATCCTGGGTGGCTAAAGGAACTTAAAGAGAAACTGGAACCTGCGGGAAACGGATTTTATAAACTCAAAAAAAAATTCCGTTTGCAAAATGTCGTAAGACCTCCGGAAAGCAATGAGATCTATTTCGTACTTACCTGTGAGATAAGTTCTATATACAAGAAAGCCGGCAAGGTCAGGAAAGTCCACAACATCTGCGTATTAGACTATTTCGATACGGCTGAAAAATTCCAGAACCGGCTTGCAAAAATAGGGAACATAATTTCCGACGGAAGACCCATACTCGGACTGGATTCAAAGAATCTTCTTGAAACACTCCTTGAAACCTCAGAAAATTCATATCTGATTCCCGCACACATCTGGACACCGTGGTTTTCAGTCCTCGGCTCAAAATCAGGATTCAATACTATTGAGGAGTGTTACGAAGACCTGACAAAATATATTTTCGCAGTAGAAACAGGGCTATCAAGCGACCCTCGTATGAACAGACAATGCAGTTTTCTTGACAGGTTTAATCTTGTATCAAACTCAGATGCTCATTCTCCGGAAAAACTGGGCAGGGAAGCAAATCTGTTCAATACGGAATTCAGTTACAAAGGAATGTTCAATGCATTAAAAACAGGCAAAGGATTTAACGGGACAATAGAGTTTTTTCCACAGGAAGGCAAGTATCATTACGACGGACACAGGCAATGCAAAGTATGCTGGAACCCCGCGGAAACAATCAGGAACAAAGGTATATGCCCTGTGTGTAAAAATGAGGTTACTAAAGGAGTAATGTACCGTGTCGCAGAACTTTCAGACAGAAATGACCCTGACACTGCGCCAAATAGAAAGGAGTTCCGTTCCATCATACCTCTTAATGAACTGCTTGCCGAGACCCTGAATGTACGGAACTGTTCATCGAAAAAAGTAAAAAAGGAATATTTTGAAATCATAGAAAAGCTCGGCGCTGAATTTGATGTTCTCCTATTTGCAGACATCGAAAAAATAAAGAATACTTGCGGGGATATACTTGCTGAAAGTATCAAACGCTTGAGAAGCGGAAAAATAATAATACAAGAGGGCTACGACGGAGAATTCGGAAGGATAAAGGTCTTCGAAAAAAACGAACTTGTCAATTCAGGTGCTGCGCTGTTTCCATTCGAAACA
>MWCF01000022.1 GCA_002069855.1 Elusimicrobia bacterium ADurb.Bin231
ATTACTGTACCATCCGCAAATCCAAGACGGCTTACATAATTGATTGACGACACATTCAAGCCGGCTGTCATTGATCTGTTGTCAACACTTACTGACACTGAAGAAACAAATAATGTGGCATCTCTCCTTCCAAAGCCCACTACCATAGAATCTGCTTTATCGTTCAGTAACGGATTGTACGCATCCAATCCTCTTCCCAACACTATATTGTTAGACGCGTCTGAACGCACATACTGCCCGGCCCCTACAGACCACTCCCCATTGGATGTTATAACTGCGCTTCCTATTGCTGTAGAATAATTACCGCTTGCAATTGAACCTCGCCCCATAGAGATTGCGCCTTCACCGATCGCAGTTGAATGAACCCCTAAAGCAGTGGCTCCTATACCTGTAGCAAGAGTTTCCATACCTAAAGCAGTGGCTCCATTACCGCTTGCTGTTGTACCTGCGCCAACTGCTGTTGAATAATCTCCATCAGCAGAAGTGGCAACTCCAAAAGATACCGAATAATCTCCTTTGGCTCTGGTATCATTGCCCAATGCTATAGAATAGTCTCCTATATTCATATCATCCCATCTGTCACCACTCGCATGCCCTGCTCTGAATGCTGCCTTTCCCGGATACCACATCATACGCGTGCCGTTACCTTCAACAGGTATGCTTCCGCTTCCTGAAGTGCCAACAGCAAGGAACCCGCCGTTGGATATTGTAAGTGAGGAAACATTAACTATACCGTTCCCGCTCATATTTAAATTTTGCGTTGCTGTGTGGTTGCCGAGGTTGTCAGACAATGATGCCAATGTCGCTGTTGAAGCAATCACAGTTCCATCGTCAAACTGTATGGAACTTGTATATATCCTGTACCCTGCAGTGTAAACATTGCTTGTTATTGTAACAGCCCCGCTTATTATTCCACCTATCTTTTCATAATAAATGTCCTGCGCAGATGCGATACTTAACAATGTTCCTGTTGATACCTCCAACGCGGCTATATCTTCTCTTAATGTGACTGTTGACATACTTATGGCATCTACATTGCCCTGTATCGCACTTGTTGATAATCCTATTTCGTCTATTCTATCTCTCATGCTCTCTGTGCTTGTTGCCACATCACCGAACTGCGCTGATATATCATACCCGTCAACCAATCCAGTATTCGTTATATCTTTGCCTGCCATATTCAAGTTTTGCGTTGCCGTGTGATTGCCTAAATTATCAGACAATGATGCCAATGTCTTTGTTGATGTCATTACTGTGCCGTCGGCAAAACCAAGTCGGCTTACATAATTGATTGACGATACATTCAAGCCGGCTGTCATTGATGTGTTGTCAACACTTACGGATACTGACGACACAAATAATGTCGGTACTGTTCTGTCAAATCCCACCATAAGTGTTGATGCTTGATTGTTGCTAAGCCTGCTACCGTTATTTATGCCCTTCCCTAATATTATTGAGTTATCCGCTGAAGATGTAACCCATTGACCCAAAGCGGAAGAGTACTCTCCGCTCGCAGTTGAAAAATGTCCAGAAGCAAAAGAAGAATCTCCGCTCGCGTATGTATTGTATCCAAGAGCGGTAGAATACCAGCCGTCCGCTATGGTCTTATATCCCAAAGATAAAGATACATATCCGTTCGCTTCCGATTGATAACCCACAGACAAAGACACATTCCCGTCGGCGGAACTTTGATATCCCATAGCCAAAGAATCATTGCCTATAACATCAGTCTGGTATCCTAATGCAACTGATGCGTCGCCGCTAACTGTTGACTGATATCCGGCAACCAGCGAATTTGTGCCTGAAACAGTTGTCCCCTGTCCCAAAGCAGTGGAATAATCCGCATTCGCATTTGTATTATTTCCAAAAGCGGTGGAACTATTGCCAAGCGCGATTGTGTTTTTTCCGCCGGCAAAAGAATATTCTCCTATTTTTATGTCGTCCCACTGAGTATCAGCCACATATCCGCTTCTAAATGCGGATTTGGAAGGGTACCAAAATGTTCTTGCTCCAGGTCCTTCAATATGCAAAGGGCCGGTACTACCGGAAAACACAAAACTTCCGTAAGCGTACAAATCGAGCAAATTATGTATAGTATTCTGCCCCATATTAATATTTTTAGTAGCTGTATGGTTCCCTAAATTGTCTCCGAACGTACCAGTGGAAGAAAACACCGTGCCGTCGGCAAACTGTATAGAACTGGTTATAACGCGGTACCCGGTATTATTCATATTCCCGTCAAGAGTTCCGCCTGCGCGATTATATTTCACATCATACAACACTCCCGTAGATATATGCAGATTATCTATTTCCTTTTTTAAACTGTCTGTGGTTATGCCTACAGCGTTATCAAATGCCTGCCTGCTGGATATCTCGATATCCAAACTGCCCCTCAAAGAGCCGGTAGAATCATAGATATCCTGAAATTGAGCGCGATCTCCGATAAGATTATCCACATTCATAATAGACGAATTCATCATATCCATATTATTGCCGATTTGAACTATACCAGCGCCGGATGAACTTATTATCCTGCCGCCGTTCAGATTTATATCATACCCTGACATATCCAATGTCATAGTGGCTATGTGATTCCCAAGATTATCTGATAATCCTATTGTGGTGTCAAGCAATGTCCCGTCGGCAAATTGTATTGTGCCCGCATATATGCTGTACCCTGTATTGATGATGTCTCCGAATATTGCTCCTCCTGTGGAAAAATAAAAATTATACGATTCATACCCGTCAAACAATTCCGCATTCGCCGCTGTTTCTCCTTTAAATAGATATGTTGCTGTGGCTGAAGAATTGTGCAGATACGTAACAGCCGCGGAGGATGCATCCAATTTCATACTATCCAAAGAAGCCGTTGAATATTTCAAATCCGCAATCTCCATACTTATAGATATTGTATCGGAAGACAACTTATAGATATCGGAACGCAGAGTGCCTGTGTCAATACCTATGTCCATATCAGCCGTCTGCCGGCTGGATATTTCTATATCAAGAGCGCTGTTCACTCCAAAAATATTGTTATTTAATACTGCCGTGCTGAAATCGATATTCGCGAACTGATATGCAAGATTGTAGCCGTCTATCAATCCCGGATTAAGGATATTCATCGATGACATATTCAAGTCCTGAGTTGCCGTGTGATTCCCAAGATTATCCGACAAAGAGGATAATGACATTGTTGACGACAGCATAGTGCCATCCGCAAACTGAACTGAACTGGTAAAAATCTTGTACCCGAGATTGGAAATATTTCCGCTGACAGTCCCGCCTGTTTTATTGTATTTTTTATTTTCCAAATTCGACACTGCTGTTTCAAGAGAGGAAATATCGGATCTCATATCGCCCGTGCTTACGGCAATAGAAATAAACTGCTGGGACACATCGTAACCGGCAAGATTTACTATATTATGCCCTGCCATATCAAGCGTGGCTGTTGCCGTATGCGTCCCGAGGTTATCGCCGGCGCCGCCTATGCCAACGGCCGTGGTAATCGCGGTCCCGTCCAAAAAACTTATTCTGGAAACAGCGCTTATTGTGGAAACATTTAAGGTCCCGGACATAGTGTCTCCGCTTCTTTTTATGAGAGTTCCGGTAGATACGGAAACAGCCGAGATATCGTTGCGCAAAGAAGCAGTGCTTATTCCGAGAGTTTGAAAATGATCCGAAATATCATAACCGTCCACATTGTCGGATATTACCGCGGAAACTGATATTGTGGAAACATTTGAGATATTGAAAGAATTCATATCAAGCGTGGTAGTTGCAACGTGACTTCCTAAACTATCAGCCGCACCTGCACCCAAATCGGAAGGAATGTCGAATATTTTTGACCAGGAGACACTGCTGACTTTTACATCAGTTACAGCGCCATCCTGAATTTTGTCAGCAGAGACCGAGTTATCCTCCACCTCCCTGGCAATCTGAGCGTACACGGCAGAACCTATCTCTTCTATGGGGCCAAGCACGGTCTCTCTGTTGGCTGTGGTGCCTCCGACGGTATCGGTATCCATTATCCTTACTTCCAAATAATAACCGCCGGTGCTCCAATCGATTCCAGACGGTTCCAATACATAAGTGAACACTCCCTGATTGACATCAACCTTCACATATCCGCTTGTCCAATAAACTGATGTGCTATTAATGTCTGTAATACTAAATTTCATTGATTTGGAGGCTGTGATAAACTGCCCCCGTTTTTTCAGGATGCCCTGATACTTGATCTTTGCCGGCACAGAGCCGAATAAAGATGCTCCTAAGAGATGCAATACCGCGACACAGACGATAGTAAGATAATTTTTACGCATAAATCCTCCCTACCGGATATTTTTAACAATCCGGCACAAAATAGAGCAAATTCTTTTTAATACTGTCTTCTATACTATTATATATTATATTAAAAAAATAATTCTCTTACAACAGTATATTCTCTTTTTGCTTTTTCAGGCATCTTAAGGGAGTCGTAACATTCGGCGAGATTTTGATGTATACCGGGATGAAAAGGATTTATATGGTATGCCTGTTCATACATTTCGGCTGCTTCGGAGTAACTGCCGCGGCTGAATAAAATATCCGCGAGATGAATATAGCATGGCAGATAGTTCGGGTTGGAAAGTATTGCCTGCCTGAATTTCATTTCCGCAGACTGCACATCTCCTTTGGAAATGAGCAGTTTACCCAATTTATTCAGCACAACGGGATTATTCGGCTCGTAAGTTTCTGCTTTTAGATATTCTTTTTCGCACGCTGAATAAAATCCGTTTTTAAGGAATCTATCTCCGAGTAATATGTAATTCTTTACAGATAGCGGAACGAACTCGCTGATTTCATCTGCGCCGGGAGACTTTAATTTAGTGCTATCCAAAGCGGCGCCTGAAGTCTTTTCAAAGTTCGCGTGAATTATATAGCTTGAATTTTCTTTTTCGAATTCAGATACCGATTTCCCGAGAACATTGACAAATGATTCATTGACGGATTTCCCCTTTCCCAGTTCCGATAAAATTTTTTTAATTGCCGGTAAACCTATTAAATCGACGGCTGTTGAAACCTGAGCGAAAGCCAGAGCCACATCTTCCTGCGTTTCAAGTTTAACCAGGGACGGTTCCATAGCGGAAAAAGAAATAAGCCGTTCTTTATTATCGGCAAGTATGTTCCTGGATTGAGGAGTAAGATACAGCGAATGTTCGATGTCTCCGGTACGCCAAATTGTGTCGCAATACCGCGATATGCCTTCATGCAGCCACAAAGGACAATTGTTCCCGGTTACACCTGCAATAGCATAATGAGTGTATTCATGGCATAATGTATCCAGCCACCTGAAACCGAAGGCAAGGCATCTGGGAGATATCATCATAATCTTATTAAATTTACATATGCCTACAGCTCCGGAAGTTTCCATATCCCGCTTTGAGAGAGAAGATGCTATATTAAATGATTCAGAGGCAGGATATATCTCCACAGTTATCTTTTTATCCGGGAAATACCCCAAGGCGGGACCAATGGTCTCGTAAGCAGCATCAAGTGCGTCGAAAGCATAATTACTTAGAACCTTATCACTCGGGTGCACCCATAAAATAAATCTTTCGTTTTCGAACGGAATCAGTTCTGCGGCCGCCTGTTTTGTGAAACGCACGAATTCAAGGAATTTCAACGCTTCAGGATCGGGATTATCGCGCAGCGCGTTTTCCATATATTGAATCGCTCCGGAATAATCCTGGGAATAAAACCGCTTCATCCCTTCCTGCCAATCCGTTTTTATATCGGCCATAAGACGGGTCCCGAGAAACACAAGAAAAATTATCGCAGAGAAAGAGTAAATTGAAATTTTATTCATACTAAATAATACATTAAAAATGCGAAAAAGTTGTGAACAAACAACAATACGCAATTATTCTATAAGGCTTTTATAATATTCTTTGATGACATTTTCATATTTTGAAGGGTATTTTTTGCGCAGGGCATTCATAATTTCTTCCTTTATTTTTGCCGGAGGAGTATATTCGTCCACAGACGGAATTTTGACAAAACCTTTTGAGATCCCGGATGAACCTCCGTCAGCTGAACCGGAACGCATTTTAACCGCGCCGGAAGATCCCGAAGGACGGCTGCCTGAGGACATTTTTTCCATTTGTTCGGAAGCGGAGGAAAGGGAATCTTTCGCTTTCAAAAGATTTTCAAGGGCTTCTTTTTCATTTTCGGCAGCAGGCACGGATTCTTTTGCAGAAAGATTTACCGCGGCATTTGACATTGCCTTTCTTGAAGCAGCCACATTCTCCATCAAAGGTTGATTTACCATAGGCGTTTTTAAGGAAAGTTCCGAAAGTGTTTTACTTAGTTTCTCCGCAGTTTTATTAATCTCGCCCTGTTCTCCGCTTTGCGCATCCATAGCATCCAGTTCGCTTTGAGAATAAATTTGTTTATGCGAAGGTGAAAAATTATTCACAAGATCCAATATTTCCGCTTCCAAGTTTCTTGCTGAAATCAGTAGATCCGTTATCCGGCTTTCTATGGAGTTTGCCGATACCGCGTCTGTCCCTATAAATACACGCGCCGCATCTATCATACCGTTCATTTCCGTTATTATTTGCGGTAAAACAGATCTGGAATTTTCTACTTTTTCCGAGCGGAGTTCATTAAGCACATCCATCATTTTTGCGTTTACACCGGTATGCCGCGAGAAAATTTTCTCTTTAAAATCGCCGGCGGATTGGCTGTTAGCAGAGGAAAAATCAGACACAGCAATCTTTTGTTTTTCATAAAGTTCCTTAATTAAATCTTTTTGCAATTCCAATATCTTATCCTTGTATTTCTGCGCAAGAGCCATGGTTTCGTTCAACAGGTCCTGCTGCCGTTTGATGATCTTATCCAATTCAACTATCGCTTCCGTTGTTTCCGACTGCAAGGCGTCATTGCTGTTCCCGGACACAGTTTGCGCAGCATCATCCATATTTTTCAGCATACCAGCGATCTGTTTTGCCAACTGTTCCGCTATTTTTATCGCTTCATCGATATTTCCGTCGGCAAGCGCCTGTTTCAGCGCGTCGGCAGTATTTCCCATCTTAGCGAAATCTATCTTTTTAACAGACGAAGCGTTTACAAATTCATCCGGTAGATTTTTCGGCATTTTTAATAACCGTTCGACTAATTCTTTCATAAGACCCGACAGTTTCTCCGCGGCTTCATTAAGTTTTTTTAATTTTTCCGGAGATGGCGCTTCCTTTGCGGATTCTAACTGCTCCTTCAAATCAAGAGACGCGTCGCGCATATCCCTGGCTGAAGACACAGCATCCTCCATCTTCTGCCGTTCATAAACATTCTCGCCTAAAATTGAAATCCGTTCCAATTCCGCAATAATCTCTTCCTGAAGGCCGGAAGATGCTGCCGGATCTTTTCCAGAGAGCCGCTCCAAAGCAGGTTTTATTTTATCTTTTTGCAAATAATCCATAGATTCTTTGATGCTTTCATAATCCGCATAGGAAGAAGCAGAAGCAAGGGGATCGTCCATCATCCTCTCAAGAATCTTATCGAAATTTTTGATTTGTTCCGAGGCCATAGCATCCACGTCTTTTTCCGCTTGTAATGATTTGTCTTTATCTCCTTTCAAAAGATAATCCTTCGCTTCCATTTGTTTTGCAAGCATTTCAAGAAACTTTTGATTTAGTTCCGCCAGAGATTGTTCTATTTTTTCATGTTCAAGTTCATAAGAAAAAACTTCTATTATATATTCTTCGGAAACACCGGTACCTCCGGATACTGGATCCGCGTCAGTTGCCTCCAATCTATACCTTACAACATCACCGGGAACTAAAGACAAATCCCGTATCATCAGCTCGTATTCGGATACTGATTTGGTCACGGGGCGGGGAAATTTCGCGATATTAATCTTTCGTTCTTTCGAAAGACAATTAAAATCTATAGAGCGTATGCCGAACGCGTCCGTCGCGGAATATATTATTTTCAACCTGCCTTTTTCAGACACGACCACATCGCATGCCGGATGAATTATTATTATTTCAGGAGGTTCATTCCGGATTATCCTTATTCTGTATTTCACGGGATCCGCAACCCCGTATCCGTCTATAGAAACGGCTTCTATCCTGTATTCCGTCTGGTTGATAAGAGCAACACGACAGGAAATCTTATCTTTGTTTACAGCCATGCCTATTCTTTCATTCGTATCAGTCATCAAATATGCTTCTTTAAGCGGACGATTGGAGATCCCTGTTATAGCTACTACAGTTCCGGCAGGAGCCTCTATATCGGGATCTGAAGTGGTTTTGTCGGAAAGCCCCGTATACGCCGGATACTCATATTTCACCTGCGCGACAGCCACGGATGTGGGAGCGACAACGGTAATGCCGTATCTCTGAGTTCTGCCGTCGCCAAATCTGATAAAATATTTTGTGTCTTCAGTGATTTTCTCGAGCCGCGCCGTGAATTTTCCCATATCGAGTTTTCTCATTCTTATACCGGTCCATTCGCCTTTATCCGGTCTAAAAAACAATTCCGGCTTGGTGTTAATGCCTTCGGAAACAAAGATTACATCCACGCTTTCGCCTATTACGACGGACACATCTCCCGGAACGACAGACAGCTTAACTGGAGCCCCAAAAGGCATAAAATACTTTTTTACACTGCTGTAATCGAATGTAAATAAAAACACGCAAGAAACAACGGCAAACAAAATTAGATACGCGGGAGCGACATTAAAAGGAAGTTTAAAATTGATATTCAAAGAGGATACCTGCTTATCTGTCACGTCTATAAATTCCGAAGCCAGCTGTACGGAAGTTCCAGCCGGAACTTTTTTTTCAAGTTGCAGCGCATTGATTAAATTGTCTTTTGTCGAAGGATTATTCTTCTGCAGGCATAATGCCAGGTAGTCGTAGCGATTCCTTATAAAAAGAATGAACCTTAATGATTTAACGATAAAAAACACAGCGGCAAAAAGGAAACTTACAAACAGCGTTATTTTAACCTTATCGGAAGAGTAAGCGATAAATTCAAGGAAATAGTTGGCGTAATAAATCCCGAAAAAAGATAATAATACATTGATGGCGGTTAAACCTATAACCGCGGCAAATATCTTTTTCTGGAATAGTTTCAATTTTTTCTTCAATATGTCCATAAAATTATTAAAATTTACCTTTTCTGCGACGATACCACCATTCGACAAAAAGAATTAAAATTAACATCAAATAAAAGACAGGATGCTCCCATATATTGATTTCATAAAGCACTTCATTGCGCAAGCTGCGCGGTTCTATTTCCAAATCATCGTAATTAAAGGACGAAAGAACAAAAGATTTTCCTCCTGTGCCTGCGGATATCCGTTTAAGCAATCTGTCATTAACATTGAAAGAGGCGGTCTCCCTGTCAAAATCAGAAACCGAGAAAGACAACTCGTCGGAACCGAGCATTTTTCTGCCGCGGCGCACTGAAACAAAAACCTTATAATTGCCCGCGGTCGCAAGATTATACTTTATTTCATATTGCCCGTCGGCAATTGCCGGCGGAATTATTACATAATCTTTTTTCCCTCCGGGTAAAGAGATAACACCCTCAACAACAGCGTCGTTCACCGGCCGCGAATACTCATCCTGAACTTTTACGCTAATCCTCGCTGTATCCCCTATATTATAATTCGTTTTCGCGAATACGGCAACCTGCTTAAGGGATGATGCGTTTGACAGCCATCTGACGGACTGCCGCCAAAATTTCACATAATTGTACGCAGCTGATCCGCCGAGAGCAACCCGCCATAGAGATGATGTCGTAACGCACATTACTCTGCCCTTGTTTTTTTCGGCTAATGAAACTATGGGGAAATCTCCGGAGTGGACAGAGGCAAGCAAAACAGACTTCTTTCTTAACGCGCATGCGTTATATCCTTCCAATACCGGCATCTTTTTCCATTCTTCCAAATTATCCGCGGGCACATCCGTAAGTTTCATCACCGGATGCTCGGCATTGACGGCATTCAAGGTGAATTTTTCAGTTTTGATTACTTCACCAGGATCTACTGGCAATAATTCGTCCAACGGAGTATTTTTATACACAGACAATGGAATAGCGCCGGAAACAACAAGAAGCGACTTGCCGTTTGACGACACAAAGCTTCTAATGTTCGCGAGATATTGCTGATTGACAAAAAATCTGGCGTAATTAAAATTATCCAGTATCAAAATATCGAAATTAAACAATTCCTTTGTGAATATTTCATCTACAGGAAAAGGTATTAATGAAAGTTCGTTGTCCGCAACCGTAACAATGTTCTCGGGATTTCTCAATATGACAAAGGTAACAAGTTCTACATTCGGCTCGTTTTTCAAAGTCGCCCTGAGAAAAGAATAATTAAAACTCGGCTGGCCGCACAAATAAAGAATTCTTATTTTTTCCGGTTCAACCTGGAGCGTAAACGACAATTTATTGTCTCTGGAACTTCTTTCTCCCTTATATACCGGCACCTCTATACTGCCCTGAATATTACCGGTAAAATCATGCCGGAAAAGAAACTGCACCTCAGCGGGCCCGTCGCCAGATATATCAACAGACTTTGTAGTTATAATCTTGCCTGCTATTTTAAAAATTACGTCCACGCTTTTGCCTGCATATCCGGCAGCGTCTATAACAGCGGTAAGAGTGGAAATAGTATTTCTGAATATAATGTCCGGAGACACGATTGAATTTACGGCAATATTGCGCGAAGATACCGGCGCCGACGGATGTATGGTATGCACCGGAACATTCAAGCCGGAATACTCAGCAATCATATCTTCGGCAGATCCATCAGCATTATGGTTGCCGTCTGAGACCAGGACCACAGCATCAAGGCGTCTGCCTAAATAATCCGTTTTTATTTTGTCGAGACCGCCGAATATATCTGTAATGCCGCCGTCAGGTTTATACTGCTTTATATCGTCCGGAATTATATTATTCGCGGAATCTGAGAAAACATAAAAATTGGATTTTACCTTTTTGTCAGCAACGAATCGCGCAGCCACTTTCGCGTAAATCTTCTCATAGACGGAAACGTCCATATTGCGCATACTCCTGGAGCCGTCTATCAATACTGCCACTTCCGGAGAAGCGCCTGTTGTGTAAACCTTTTTCACAGGCCTCAACAGCAAAAAAACCGCCAGAGAAAAAACCGCTATTCTTAATAATAAAAATGTTTTATTCATCTCATTTTATTTTTTATAAACGGCACATGTATTATATCCGTTTTATAAGTTCCTGTAAGGGCATACATTATAATGTTTAGCGAGAGTTTTTTCGCTTCCCATCTCTGCTGCTCACTGCAAGGAAAAAGATAATTGCCGAGATTGTCTTTTTCCCACGCGCCTAAAAGATCATTCTGGGAATAAATTATCATATATCTGTCACCTATCTTGCATCCTTCTATGAATTTATTGGTATTAATGCGGCCAGGAACATCTTTAAGCAAATAAAACGATCTGAACACAGCGTCGTCCAGCGGAATTTTTTCAAGAGATGATTCGGGAACAAGTTTTTTTATCATCTCGCGCATGGCCCTGTCGAATCCGAATCCTTTTCTTCCGGAAGAATCTTCGATAAATAGCATTCCTCCGGAATAAACATATTTTCTTAAAATATTATATTCCTCTTCGGAAAAAACAGGATAATCCCCGTCTCCACATATAACCAGAAAAGGCGACCATGCCAATGCCCCGTCCTTTACTTGAAGCACCTGCCGTTCGCTTAATGCTTTAACGCTTGTGGTGGTAAAAAGGTATTCGGACATCCTGTTCCACGCTGTTTTGCGAGTATCCCAATTCCCGTTGTATTTGAGTTGGGAGAACACGAATTTACCACCCTGCCTGGACATCAAATTACCCGGTAACAACAAACAAGCCATATTGACAATAACTGCACATAGCAAGATCTTCATATCTATTATTTAACCTCTTACCGCATAAACAAGAATGGTCTCCAGTATAATAAGAAAAAGCAAACACCACGCCAGAATATGCGTTATTTCATTGCCATACAATACTTTTTTCAAACTATGTTCAAATCTGCTGTCCGCTTTGATGACACGGTAAAAAATACCGCCGAATGACCTTTTTATGTCCTGGTCGGGAATCCTGGATATATCCGACTCGCCGGATAAAACATCCGGATTAATTACAAAAAACTCTTTTTTGCCGCCTTTGAGTTTTACCTGATACACGCCTGGTTCTTCAGGCAGATTATTTCCCGAAAGAACCGGTTTTTTTCCGTCATGCGAAAGCACTTCCGTTATATCCGGATAGCCGTTTGCGGCGGTTGTGTCTCCGGAAACCATATATTTTACAGATATGCCGGAGCCCGAGGCCGCAGCAAAAATATCTTTCAGGACAACAGGAAATATTGATTTTATGGGAAAATTTGAAAAAGAGAGATTCGAAGAAACAGCAAAAACATACACATTATTCGCGCCGCGCACAAGAAACGGAGAATCATCCACAAATTTCATAAGAGTTTCAGCGGATGAAACGGGCTGCAGTATAAATCTTTTCGCTATTTTGATATCCGATAACAATTCCGATATACCGGTATTTTTATACGCAGACACAGGCATAGAACCGTCGACAGCGGCAGAAATTTCGCACGGCAGAAGAAAGCGAAAAACGGAATTATACTTATCAACAGAAATATTATCTCCCGGGAATAAAATCACAGATTTGCCTGCGGCAACAAAATCATTAATGCCAGCAAGAACATTACGGGCAAGTTCAGGCACATTGCACATAAATATAAAATCATACTTGGAAAAATTCTCATTTGCCAGTTGAGCGGGATTCATCACAGTAAACGCAGCGTAATCCTTTATCGCGGTTTTTATAAAATAAACCTCACTGTTAAAATCCGAAAACTGAGGATTCCCGTCGATCAGCAACACGCGCGGTTTCCCTACTGAATTATAAACGAAATATCTTCTATTATCAAAAGGAAGTTTATCCGGCTCCAGTTCCCAGTAGCATATATGTATCCCGGAGGGAATATTTGACGGCTGTACTGAGTAAATCTTTTCCATGCCTGAAACGGAATCAATAAGAAGCGTTTTATAATTTTTCCCGGAAACGTTCAAGGACAAGGAAATTCTTTTTTTATTAATGGAATAATTAACCACTCCAACATTATTCTCGGATTCCGCCTGTTCTGCCCTGGAAACGGCAAAATTTTCCGGTGTGGCAGCACCGACATCAATACATATGAAATCACATTTTCCCGGGACAGGACTTCCTATGTTGCCCTGCCAGCCGTTCTTTGCAAAATCAGTAATCACAATCACGCGCAAATTTACTCCGGAAGATGAAAAATATTCATCCAGCCGCGATATGGCGGCAACAACATCCGTTTTTCTGGAACTAATTTTTATGCCTGATATTTCCGAAGATATAAGAGACCGGTCTGATGTGGGATTTTTAATCACCGGAGCAAGCAGATCTGAAAACGAAAATACAGCAACCTTTTCATACGGCTTAAGCATTTCCAGCACTTTTAACGCCGCTGAGCAGGCGGATTCAAGCCTTGTTTTCCCTTCATACAAATATCCCATAGAATATGAATTATCTATCAAAATAACATTCACGGTTTTATCGTGAAAAGACCCGTAATGCATAACCGGCTTGGAGAAAAGAAATGTCGCGGCAGCTATAATAAAACATCTTGTTATAAGAAGAAGATACTGCCTGAGCCGAAATTTCTTGACAGACATGCGCGCAGCAGCGGACAGAAGCCGTATATCGCCGAATTCAAGCAAACGCGGCTTCTTTTTTGAAAGAAGATGCATTATTATGGGGAATGATATTCCCAGCAAACCGATTAGAAAAGCGGGATTAATAAACAACATAATTATATTTTCGCTCTCTTGGAAAGATATCCGGTTAACGCCAAATCGAGCGGCATGGACGTATTAAAATAAAAATAATCTATATCGGATTTTAAAAATTCCGTTTTGTATTTTTCTATCATATCCAACAGCAATTTTTGATATGCTTTTTTTATTATCTCCGGTTCCGTAACAAGATTTTCGCCTGTCTCCATATCCTTAAAAAGAATATTTCCGGAAAGGTCTAATTTTTCCTCTGTTTTATCAAGGATATGGAAGACTATTACATCGTATTTTGAAAACCTGAAATTTTTTATGGCTTTGATCACTGCGCTTGATTCGTCGAAGAGGTCGGAAATTATTATTATAAGTCCTCTTTTTTTTATATACGCTGAAAAATTAAGGAGCGTGGATGAAACATTTGTTTCACCTTCCGGAGTAATACCCTGAAGCGCATCCAGCATCACGGAAAGATGAGAAAATCCGGAGCGCGGCGGAATAATCTTTTTTAGATTATCGCCGAAAACACAAAGCCCCACTGAATCGCCCTGTTTTATCATAAGATACGACAAGGCAGCGGTAATGTAGGACGCATACTCGAATTTTGAAATTCCTCCGGAACGAAATGACATTGACGCGCTCGCATCAAGAAGAATATGCGCCCGCAGATTTGTTTCTTCTTCATATTGCTTAACGAAATATCTGTCGGATTTTCCGTACACTTTCCAATCAATATGCTTTAATTCATCGCCGGGAGAATACTCTCTGTGCTGTGAAAATTCCAGGGACTGTCCTTTTTGCCTGCTGGTATGGAGACCCGCAACTGTTCCCTCCACTATATATTTCGCCTTTAGATAAAGGGAAGCCAATTTCGCTATTACAAGAGGGTCAAGATATGCTTTCACGGATTTTTATTTCCCTTCAAGAAGTTTTTTAATTATCATCTCCGCTGTAATTCCTTCTGCCTCTGCCGTGTAATTCACTATAATTCTGTGTCTCAAAACCGGATAAGCGACTGCTTTTATATCCTCTATAGAAACCGTATAACGACCGTCGAGCACAGCTCTTGCTTTGCCAGCAAGAACAAGATTTTGCGAAGCGCGAGGCCCTGCGCCCCAGTTGACCCACTTTTTTATGAAATCATATCCTGAACCTGTAGGACGGGTATCAGAAACTAATTTAACTGCATAATCCAAAACATTATCGCTTACAGGAACTTTGCGCACTATATCTTGCAGCGTCAATATTTCTTCCGCATTAAGAACACTCTTCACATCACAAACAGCCATACCTGTTGTTTGTTTAACTATTTCCTTCTCCTCTTCATTAGAAGGATACCCTATATTTATCTGGAAAAAGAATCTGTCCAATTGCGCCTCAGGCAGCGGATAAGTCCCTTCCTGCTCTATAGGATTTTGCGTGGCGAGCACAAAAAAAGGACATGGAATTTGATAGGTAACACCCGCCACAGTAACTTTATATTCCTGCATTGCCTGCAAAAGAGCAGACTGTGTTTTCGGAGGAGTACGGTTGATTTCGTCCGCAAGAATAATATTTGCAAAGACCGGACCTTTAATAAACCTAAAACTTCTTTCTCCTGTTGTAACGTTCTCCTGTATTACCTCAGTTCCTATTATATCAGACGGCATTAAGTCGGGAGTGAACTGTATCCGCGCAAATTCAAGATTAAATATTTTCGACAATGTTGCTATAAGAAGCGTTTTTGCCAGGCCAGGCACTCCCACAATAAGACAGTGCCCTCTGGAAAACATGGAAATCAGGAACTGATCTATTACATCCTGCTGGCCTATTATAACATTCTTTAACTGTTCAAGAATCGTGGCTTTGGCTTCAACCAGTTTACGAACTAATTTGATATCGGATTTTTCTTCCATAAACACTCCTTTTTTTTAGTTTTAATTATACAATAATCTTGACAATTATGCAACGATTTTATATCATAAGAATTAATATGAAATTAATCTATATGGACCACAATGCAACAACCCCTGTAGATACGGAAGTTGTTAACGCTATGATGCCATTTTTACGCGAAATTTACGGGAATCCTTCCAGTTTGCATTACTTTGGCCAACAATCTAAAAAATTTTTAGAATCAGCGCGGATAAATACCGCAAAATTGTTTAATTTACAAACACCGAAAAACATAATATTCACTTCTTGCGGAACAGAATCAAACAATATGGCAATAAAAGGCGCGGCATTCGCAAATAAAGACACAAAAAATCACATAATAACCACAAAAACCGAACATCACGCGATTCTGGAACCATGCGCGTATCTTACAAAATATTTCGGATTTAAAATAACATACCTGCCTGTTGACGGATACGGACTTGTTAATCCTGACGATGTAAAAAAGGCGATAACTCCAAAAACAGTTTTGATATCAATTATGCACGCAAACAACGAGACAGGCGTTATACAACCTTTACAAGAAATAAGCGGTATAGCAAAAGAATACGGGGTGCTTTTTCACACAGATGCCGTACAAACAGCAGGCAAGATACCTATAGATATAAATAAACTCGGCGTTGACCTTCTTTCAATATCCGGTCATAAAATTTACGCTCCAAAAGGCATAGGCGCGCTCTACTTACGGACAGATTCAAAATCTATAGTATCCGCAAAACAATCAAAAATTGAAGACATAATATATACAACGAAAAAGACAAAGATGCACCAGTTAATACATGGCGGTAGCCATGAAAGCGGCAGGAGAGCTGGAACGGAAAATGTTCCTTATATAGTGGGATTGGGAAAGGCATGCGAAATTGCAGCGAAAAATATGGCAAAGGAGAATGAACGGCTTTTGAAGTTACGAAACAAACTCGAACAGGGCATAAAGGCAACAATACCGAAAGCAAACATAAACGGGCACCCTGACAAACGGCTTTCCAATACATCAAATATTTCTTTTGAAGGAATAGAATCTGAAGGATTGTTGTTTTTACTTGATAAGGAAGGATTTGCCGTTTCTGCAGGCAGCGCTTGCACATCTGGCAAACAAGAATCCTCCCATGTTCTTGCTGCTATGGGAATACCCCCTATAACTGCGCAGGGGACAATACGCGTTTCGCTCGGACATCAAAATACAGAACAAGACATAGACGATTTGCTGCACATTCTGCCTAAAACAGTAGCAAAGCTGCGTTCAATTTCTCCTCTGTGGAATAAATAATTTCGCAGCCAGCACTTTCAATTCATTTACTTCATTTTTCACATCTGTCCGCTTAAAATTTGAAAAAAGTCCTCCAATCTGGTAAAATTGGGTTAGAACAAACATAATTTACCGAAGGAGGACTGATAAAATGCATTATAACACAATTATGAGCCAATTGCAAACATTTATTCCGAGACATCATTTTGAAAACCTCGCAAAAAACCATTTTGGCGACCGCTATGTAAAAAAATTTACATGCTGGAACCAATTCACCACAATGCTATACGCCCAAGTAAAGGGATGCGACTCGCTTCGGGATATACAAAACGGTTTTGCCGCACAATCCCACAAACTTTATCATCTGGGCTTACCGTTAGTAAAACGTTCAACGCTCGCAGATGCCAATCAAACCAGAGATTATCGCATCTACGAAAAAATGTTCTACAAACTGTTAGAACGATGCAAGGACATCACTCCAAAACACAAATTTAAATTCAAAAATCCGCTTTATACACTTGATGCCACCGTTATTGATTTATGCCTTTCAACATTTGATTGGGCAAAATTCAGAACCACAAAGGGTGCGATTAAACTCCATTATCAGTTTAATAACACAACCCAGATTCCGTCATTTTTGGTAGTAACCGATGCAAAACAACACGAAATAACCGTAGCCCGCTCTTTTTTTAACATTGTGGCG
>MWCF01000023.1 GCA_002069855.1 Elusimicrobia bacterium ADurb.Bin231
TCTTCACAAAACACTAACTTTCAACTGGTACATACTTTGGGGTAGGGTCAACTCTGGAGTCAGTATAAATATTCCGTGTTTGCCCGCTCTCCCAAATTATATAAAAAAATAGGGCAATATGTTTCCGTATCACTAATGGATTTTATTGATTTATCGGTGCTATTGACGGAAACGCTTTGGGAACAACCGTCTGAAGGAGGCATTAGAAACGCAGTTCAACATATGTGGGGTTATGTTTCCGATATTTCATCTGACAAGCAAACAGGAACAAGCGATTGGTCACTTCGCAGGTTATTGTTGGAAACGCAAAAACGGGCAGTGGAAAATAATGTTAAATATTTAATGGAATCCACTGCTTTAAGCGAGTTAATGCTCTGGCTGCCAAAGGTATAAGGATGTGTTTATTCATATTTTTCCTGTCAGACACACAAAGATTAGTTCGTTCAATACCGTATTTCCATTAGGAGGATGTAAAAAATGAAAAAAATAATATTGTTTTCTGTATTTGTTTTTTTATCTTCGTATCTTATTGCTGGTATTGGGGTAGATATTTTTTGTCCCAAATGTAAATCGAATTATAGAATGTTTTTTGATGGCGGAAAAGAAAAAAGAAATATAATTGGTTATTGCACGGAATGTAAAAGGATAGTTGAGATATCTTATTATTACAAGGATAAGAATAAACCTAAAAGTATAGGAAAAATATATTTGCCGCAATTTTTAGAGTATAGAGAACTGTATAATTGCCCTCAATGTTCTAATATATTTGTAGCATTGGAAAGTAAGGATTTTCACGGGATATCCTCTTGCCCGAAATGCTTTGAAAAATTTTCTGATATGCAATGGATCAGCTGGGATTAATAGAATTTCCAACTTTATAAAGTTGGAGAGGAGGACTTATGGACATTCAGATGTTGAAGATGTTTTTTATGTGGTGTACTATTTTGAATATGGGATTGTTAATTATGACATCACTTTGGTTGGCATTTGCCGGTAATTTTGTGTACAAAATGCACAGCAGATTATATCCTATGCCGCGCGAAACTTTCAATGTGGTTGTTTACTCTTTTGTCGGCGTATATAAGATTATTTTCTTCGTTTTCAATTTTATTCCGTGGATAGCGCTGATGATTATTGGATAAAAAGATTTAAAAATAAAAATGGTGAAAGTGGAAAAGACTTGGATAGAGGGCTGTTATGAAAAAAGTTGTAATTATTATAGCCAAGAACAGTTTCAGAGATGAGGAGTATTTGGTTCCTAAAGAAATATTGCAAAATGCTGGTGTTGAAGTCGTTACAGCGTCTTCTTCCATAGGTGTTGCGTATGGTAAACTCGGCGCTGTGGTTAATGTTGATATTATTTTGCGAGATATAGATGTTAAAAAATTTGATGCTGTGATTTTTGTTGGCGGCGGCGGAGCTACATCGTATTTTGACGATAAACAAGCGCACAGGATTGCTGTTGAATCTGTAAACAATAAAAAAGTTTTGGCTGCAATATGTGTAGCTCCTGTCATACTTGCCCGCGCCGGCGCGTTAAAAGGTAAAAAAGCCACAGTTTTTTCTTCAGAAATAAAAGAAATAGAAAAATATGGTGCGGTATATACAAATAAAAACATAGAAAGAGACGGATTTATTATCACTGCGTCAGGACCGTCTGCAGCCAGAGATTTCGGTGAAAAGATATTGTTAGCGTTAAATGAAGAAAAGTAAAAGCATACTGTGTTTTGAATATTAAAATTCCTTCACATAATTTATACGCAAGCCAAAGTTGTTTAGCTGTATTATAGATTTTTATTTTGTACGGCATAGATTGCCAATCTTATTTTGCTGCCAGATCTTCTTGTATTTTATTCTTGCATTATTTGACAAACCCGTCCGAAAACAATATAATAAATCTAAATTGAGAGGTAAATTTATGGCTTTGATAAAAATATTAAAATATCCGGACAAAGTATTAAAAACCCCTGCTGAACGAATAAAAAATATAAATGAAGATCTTATTAAACTTTCTAAGGATATGATTGAAACAATGTATTTTTTTAACGGCATAGGTCTCGCCGCTAATCAGGTGGGGATTTTGAAAAAGATGCTTGTTATGGATGTTAAACCAGACGGAAAGAAATCTCCGGTTGTAATTTTTAATCCTGAAATAATTGGTTTCCACGGCGCTGAAATGTTTGAAGAAGGATGTCTGTCTCTGCCCGGAATATCCGCTCGCGTAAAAAGGCCGGATAAGGTGTCCATTTCAGGGTTGTCTCCTGCTGGCAAGGCTATTGAATGGGAATTTGAAGGAATGTTGGCAAGGGTAGTTCAGCACGAAATAGACCATCTTAACGGGGTAGTGTTTATTGACAGAGTAAATCCTATATCTAAATGGAAATTGAAAAAGGAGTATTCTAAGAAGAATAATATAGTTCTATGAAATTGAAAACGATTTTTTGGGGCACTCCTTCGTATGTTTTGCCTGTTTTGGAATATACGCGCAATAATGAAGAGCTGTTAGCAGTTGTAACCCGCTGCGATAAAGCATCCGGAAGACATTGCAGGATAACGCCTTCTCCTGTAAAAGAATCCGCCGTGAAAATGGGAATCCCCGTATTTACTCCTGAAAATCTGAAGGATGCGGATTTTATCTCTTCCATAAAATCTCTTTCTCCTGATTTTGCTGTAGTAGTGGCATACGGTAAAATAATACCTGCTGAAATAATAAAGATATTTCCTTACGGATGTTTGAATCTTCATTTTTCGTTATTGCCTTTATACCGCGGCGCCGCTCCGATACAGTGGACTTTAATAAACGGAGAAAAGAAAACCGGTGTTACCGGATTTCTTATAGAAGAAAAACTGGATACAGGAAGAATAATATCCTGTAAATCTCTTAATATAGAGCATAAAGACACTCTTGAAAGTTTGCGCGAACGGCTTGTGCGTTTGTCTTTGGATGTTCTTGGAGATTCAATAGGCAAAATAAAAACCGGATTCAAGGGGACTGCGCAGTCGGGAAATACTTCCTACGCGCCGCAGTTAAAAAAGCATAATGGAAGAATTAACTGGAGCAGGAGCGCGATTGAAATAGAAAATTTTATTCGCGGTTTATTGCCGTGGCCTTGTGCATGGTCTGAGATCGGAACAAAAAGCTCTTCGCGGGTTACGATTAAAATTCTTTGCGCGGAACCCGTTAATTTTAATGATGCGGATTTCGGAGCTCGCGCGCCAGGGAGTTTGGTGGCAGTTCAAAAAGATGCAGGGTTTATCGTGAAATGCGGAAAAGGTTATCTGCTGGTAAAAACCGTTCATCCGTCTTCAAAAAAAGTTATGTCCGCGTGGGCTTTTCTTCAGGGGCATTCTTTTACGCCCGGGAATACGATTTTATCGTGAAATAAACATTCCAGTTCTCGCCGGAATCGTTTTGACATTTATTATTTTTTTTGTTATCATATCATAATAAATATAAATTTTTAAATATTAAAATAAGTGTGTACTCGGTGATAAATATGAAAAAAGGATTTTTTATTACTTTTGAAGGCTGTGACGGCTGCGGTAAAACCACGCAATCCGTTATAATAGTCAAAAAATTGAAAGAACTGGGGTATGATGTTGTTCATTCCAGAGAACCAGGCGGCACCGTTGTCGCGGAAGCCGTAAGAAATATTTTGCTTAATCCGAAAAATAAGATATTTCCAGTAACGGAACTGCTTCTTTACGAGGCATGCCGTTCACAGCATACAAATGAATTGATTATCCCGTCTCTTTGTTCCGATAAAATTGTTGTGTGCGAAAGATATACAGACGCTACTGTGGCATATCAGGGTTTTGGCCGCGGACTGGACAGAAAAACCATTCTTTCTCTTAACAGGATAGCCACATCCGATATAGTTCCGGATATCACTATACTTTTTGATTCGGATTTGAAGAAAGGGCTGCAGCGTGTTGATATCAGAGGCAAAGACCGGCTGGAAAATGAAAATATTGCTTTTCATCGCAGGGTAAGAGCGGGGTATATGTGGCTTGCGAAAAAATATTCTCGAAGGATAAAAATAGTAAAAACAGGGTCTCGTTCCATAGAAGATATAGCTTGTGAAATTTATAAAATAATTGCCGGAAGATTAAAACCGTCTGGCAAGCTTGGCGCGAAATGAAAATCATAGGCCATCGCGAAAGACAGGATATGCTGCTGAATGCTGTTAGAAATAACAGGGTTCATTCTTCTTATCTTTTTGTCGGGCAGTCGGGAATAGGCAAAAGGCAGGTAGCATTGTATTTCGCGCAGATGCTCAACTGTCTTGCAATTGAAAAATCCGGTTTCCCGTGCGGGAAGTGCCGTTCCTGCCGCAAGATAGAGTCTGGTACGCATCCGGATGTCGCGACGATTTCATTGCTTGAAGATAAATCTTTTATTTCAATAGACCAGATAAAAGAAATGATCAGCGGGCTCCAGTACAGGGCTTTGGAAGGCAAATACAGCGTAAGGATAATAGACGATTGCCATTTAATACAGGACGTAGCGGCCAATTCTTTATTAAAAGTGCTGGAAGAGCCGCCAGCGAATACTGTGATAATACTTATTACATCTTCGCCGCGCACTCTGCCGCAGACCATACTGTCCAGGTGCGTGTCTATGTATTTCGGATCTTTTACGGAGCAGGAGATAAGGGCTGAGTTAAAGAAAAAAGGCGTGCCGGAATCATCTGAAAATTTTATAGTTTCCGCGTCTTCCGGTTCTCTTGGAAGAGCGATTTCTCTTGTCAGGGATTCGGAGTTTATAGAATCTCATAAAAATATTATTGAGGATTTTGTTCGCGGGAAATTGCCGGAAAAAAGGATTGACAGAAAGAAAACCGCGGAATTTCTTGACATACTTGCCTGTTTTGTCAGATATAAGGTTCCGGAAAAACTTGAAGAAGTGCTTTTAACAAAAAGTTATATAAGAAAAAACGTTAACATAGAATTGGCTTTGGAACTGTTGCGTATTGAAATGAAGGAGTAATTTATGCCTCTTGCCGTGGGAGTATTGATAAGAAGAACTAAAGAACTTATATATTGCGATGCCGGTTCAGCGGACATATCCGTGAATTCCGCTGTTCTTGTAGAAACAGAGAACGGAATGGAAGCAGGCGTAGTAATGCAGCCGGAACAAATGGTCAATGTTAAAGGCCAGTTAAGAAAAATCGCGAGGCTTTGCACTGCGGAGGATTTCAGGCATATAAAAAGAAACAAAGAAGCAGCCCAGAAATTGCTGCCGGTAATCATAGAAAAAATAGAAAACAGCGGGCTGAAAATGAATCTTTCAATGGTGGAATACACATTTGAAAGGATGAAACTTTTTATCTATTATACTGCGGACGAGAGAGTTGATTTCAGAGACCTGCTGAAAGAGCTCGGGCCTATACTGAAAACAAGGATTCAGATGGTGCAGATAGGCGTGCGCGATGAAGTAAAGATTCTTGGGTCTCTCGGGCATTGCGGCCAGATATGCTGCTGTCAGAGATTTTTGAAGGATTTTACTTCTGTTACAGGGGATATGGCAAAAGAACAAAACCTTACGGTTAATCCCGCGAAGATATCAGGAGTTTGCGGCAGGTTGATGTGTTGTTTGGCGTTTGAGCATTGTTTCTACGCGGATATGAATAAAAAGATGCCGCGGATAAACAGCAATGTTATGACTCCAGACGGAAAGGGCAAGGTCTTTGGGACAGATATATTTAAATCCGAAGTAACCGTCCAATTTAACGACGGAAAAACCGGAAAATATAATTTAAAAGAGATAAAATGAAAAAATTTTATATAACCACACCGCTTTATTATGTGAATGATAAACCGCATTTGGGACATTCCTATACCACCATCGCGGCAGATGTGCTTGCCAGATATTACAGAGCTCGTTCCGGAGATGCGTTTCTTCTTACAGGCACAGACGAGCATGGGTCGAAGATAGAAGAGGCATCATTAAAACACGGTTCAACGCCTGTTGAATGGGCGGATAGTATAGTGGGAAATTTCAAGGGACTCTGGAAGCGTTTGAATATTTCGTATGACGATTTTATCAGGACTACCGAACCGAGACATATCAAGAAAGTGCAGGAGGTTTTTGCTAAACTTCTTGAATCCGGAGATATATACAAGGGCAGATATTCCGGCTGGTATTGCGTCTCCTGCGAGGCGTTCTGCGCGGATGCCCAGGTTATTGACGGGAAATGTCCGGATTGTGCGCGGCAGGTTTCACTTGTTGAGGAGGAATCGTATTTCTTTAAACTTTCGAAATATCAGGATAAAATTATTGAGCATTATGAAAAAAATCCGGATTTTTTGAAGCCCTCGTGGCGCGCCGCTGAAATGAAAAATTTTGTCAAGTCCGGGTTGAAAGACCTGTCTGTTTCGAGGACCCAGGTGAAATGGGGCATACCTGTGCCTGGCGACGAGAAACATACCATATATGTCTGGTTTGACGCTCTGCTGAATTATTTATCCGCGTCTGAGGGCAGAGATATATGGCCGTGCGACATACATTTCGTAGGGAAAGAAATATTCAAATTTCATACCGTGATATGGCCTGCTATTCTTATGGCTCTTGGAGTAACTTTGCCGAAAACAGTTTTCGCACACGGCTGGTGGACTGTAAACGGAGAAAAGATGTCGAAATCCAAGGGCAATTTTGTAGATCCCAATGTCTTTATAGACAAATATGGCTGCGATGCGTACAGATATTTTGTGCTGAGACAGATCCCTTTCGGGCAGGACGGAGATTTTTCCGAGTCCTGTCTTCTTGAAAGATACAACAGCGATTTGGCAAATAATCTTGGCAATCTTGTTTCAAGAACTTTGTCTATGATGAGCAAATATGGGCTTAAAAATTTGCGCGCTTCCTCAGGATCAGGCACGCCTATAGGCGCGGCGGTTTCGGCTTTCGCTCCGAAATTTTATTTGGCTATGGAAAACGCTGAATTCGGCGCGGCTCTTTCGCACATATGGGAAATTATTAATATCACCAATAAGACGATAGATTCCGAAAAACCTTGGGCTTTGGCGAAATCTGATCCGAAAAAGTTGGAGCAGGTGATGTCTGATATTTTATCCGCCCTTGTTTTGATTGCCGACAATTTGCGGTTCTTTATGCCTGAAACCTCCGACAGGATAAAAAAGATTTTAGAATGCGGCGAGGTTTCGGAGCCATTATTCCCGCGTTTGCAGTGAGGGTTTCCATGATAGATACTCACTGTCATATTACATCAACTGAATTTGTCGGGCAACTTGACACAATTTTATGCAATGCAGCCCGCGCCGGCGTAACCGGTATGATAGAGATAGGTGTTTGTCCGGATTTGTGGGATAAAACTTTATCTCTGGTTGAAAGAGAAAAAAATATATATTGCGCGTTTGGAATTCATCCGAATGATTGTTTCGATTATAAGGATTTTACGCGGTTGCTGAACAATAAAAAAGTTGTCGCCGTCGGAGAATGCGGATTGGATTATCATTATGATACTGTGCCGCCGAAAAAGCAGCGCGCATTTTTCGAGAAGCAGATAGAAATAGCCATTGAGTATAAAAAGCCTTTGATAGTGCATTGCAGAGATGCGGAAAAGGATGTATGCGATATTCTTAAAAACTGTTCATTGCGCGGAGTGATACATTGTTTTTCTTCAATTCCCGAATATGCCGAAAAATTTTTGTCTATGGGTTTTTTTCTCGGCATAGGCGGACCTGTAACCTATCCTAAGGCAAAAAATATTAGAGACAGCGTGGCAATTACGCCCTTGGAGCGTATTCTGCTGGAAACGGATTCTCCGTATCTTCCGCCGCAGAGTTGCCGCGGAACAAGAAATGAGCCTGGCAATCTTCCAGAGATAGCGGGCAAAATAGCGGAGATAAAAAAGATTACCGACGGAGAGCTCGTTGAAGTTACGGACATTAACGCTGCCAATCTTTTCGGTATTATGGAAAATGCCGCATCGATTTGTAAGTAGAATATGCGTTTTCAGGTTGAGTTGCATTGAAAGGGTAAGATTTTTAAAACGGGTTGAGTGAAAAAAAGAGCGTGCCACCATAAGGTCTTATACGGGCTTACATTATTTTTTGTTTTTGTAAACCCGAACGAATCTAAGTGGGCTTACCGCTCCATAATGTAATATTAAGGAAAAGTTGCGCATTTGTCAAGCGTTATTTAATGAAAAACACTGATTTTTCGAGGAAAAACAGCGCGGAAATTTTGTAAACTTTTCGGTGAATTTATGATAAACAAAGTAATAAAATCCGGCAGGGAGATGTTTTTATACGGCCTTAATAATTCGGGCGGCTGTAAACGAACACACCCTTTTGCCGCGAGAAAAATAATTGAGGATTCCTATCTTTACACCTTTGTGTGTAAAAGCGCATCTAAAATAATAGTTCTCAATACAATGTTAAAACAAAATTTGGAGTGCACATAAATATGTTGAAAAGATTTTTTTTTATTTTATTATATTTGTTTTCTTTTTTGACTGTAAGTATCTTTGCTTTTCATCCGGTTTATATTGCAGATGAATTTTCTCTGGATGAGTTTTTCAAATCCGCTCATTCCAGCAATACTGTTTATGCTTTTTCCAATGAACTTCTGCTTCATCTGGATGAAGAAAAGGTTGATAGATTAAAAGAAGTCGTGTCTGCCGATAATATTACAGTTGCTGGAACGACATACAGCGAAACTCTGTTGCCTATACTTATAGAAATAGGTCTCAGAAACGATGCTTTGGGACAGATTTTGTTCGGCAAGCGTATTTATGATAACATTTTCGGCAAGGCGCCTGTTTTGTTTTATCCGTATAGAGGATTACTAAACAACGAATCCGTTTCTGTTGTAAAAGAGGCTGGTTATGACGCGCTAATAAGCACCGCCGGGGAACGGACTGATCTTGATGAACTCGGGAACTTGCCTGAACCGGATATTACCGCATACATAACGGAGCCGGTGCAGATATTTGCTCTTGATTGTATTGCGAGGGCAAGTTTGAAAGTTGGGGAATACGCCTCTTCGTCAATTGCAGTGCCGGAGATCCTTAATGCGGCTCGCGAAGAATTGTATTTTATGCAGAAGATTTCATGGTATGAAAATTATCTTTTGCCTAATGAAGAACAAAGGCAGGATAATGATTTATGGTTCAGAGCTGGCATATCAAACATATACAGAATGATATCCATTGAGCCTCCGTCTGAAATATTGGTATCTTTATTTTCTTCCGCCTTACCGGGGTATCAGGAATTTTCGTCTTCGGCAACCGGTCAATATATGGTGTATTTTGAAGATTGTAATGATGAAATCGAATTGAGCTCAAGATGTATTGTCGGGTTCGGGATATGCTCTGCGAGTTCAGATGTTATTAAAGCAGAAAATATTTTCAGAGTTCTGGTGTCTTCTTTTTATGCGGGAGAGGAAATAGATATTTATATAGACCTTAACGGACATATAGGTGCAGGCAGTACGGAGTTTTTACCCGGGCACCAGGGTTTTACAGAAGAGGATTCCGCATGGGAATACGCTATTTCTTTAAAAGATAACGCCTCGCAGCTGTTCAAATATCAACTCGGAGGCGCGCCTCCGTACAAAATTGCCGATTTATCGGTATCAAAATTTGAATATGGATTTGATATTGTTGTTCCGGAAAAATATATTAATGGAGATCCCGCGATGTGGGGTTATGTTGTCGCAGGTTTCGGGGCAGACGGCGCTGCGCTTGATATTCTCGGATATACTTCGTCTGCCGGGGAATCTGTGATCCAAGTCCCTGCTCTGCGCAAATAGGAGGAGATATGAAGAATTCTAATTTATTAAGAAGAAATATTGTATTTTTAATCTGCTGTGCCTGTCTGTTTTCAATATTCTTTTTATTCAAACGCACTACCTCAAAGAGCAGGATTGAGGATTCATACGCGGTAAATACCGCTCTTAATAAAGAGGTTGTAAATCTTCAAGAGGCATTTATAGATGTAGCCAATAATGTAAAAACTTCCGTTGTGGCGATTTATACTGAACAAATTATTAAAGAGGTTGTGCCTTTTGATTATTTCTTCTCAGATCCTTTTGACGGATTTTTTAATGAATTTTTCGGCGCGCCGCAGCCTAAACAAAGGTCTCCGCGCAGACGTAATTACAGTTATCAGAGACGGCAGGAAGGCGCAGGCAGCGGAGTAATAATAAACAAGGACGGTTATGTTTTGACGAATTATCATGTAGTGCAGAATGCTGATAAAATAACCGTAAAACTATATGATGATAAAGAGTATATCGGTAAAGTTATAGGCAAGGACTCCAAAACAGATCTCGCAGTAATCAAAATAAAACGGCCCGGAAAATTTCCTGCTGCGGTTCTTGGAGATTCCGATAAGATACAAGTCGGCGAATGGGCAATAGCCATAGGGTCCCCTTTCGGCTTGGAACAGACAGTCACAGTAGGGATAATTTCCGCCAAAAGGCAATCTATGCATATCAGAGAAAATTATTACAGGGATCTTATTCAGACGGATGCTTCCATAAATATGGGCAATTCCGGAGGCCCTCTTGTCAATATTCACGGGGAAGTGGTCGGCATAAACACTGCTATTTTCACCCAGACTGGCGGTTCTGTAGGCGTGGGTTTTGCCATACCGATTAACCACGCCAAAGAGATTCTTGAGCCGTTAATAACTAAAGGTAAAGTTGAGAGAGGGTACCTTGGCGTTACCATAATGCCTGTTGACGATGTTATAGCAAAACAATCAGGATTGAAAGCCACTACAGGAGTTATAATAGAATCAGTTATGGAAGGCACAGCAGCTGAAAGAGCTGGTTTGCAGCGCGGCGATATAATAATGGAATTTGCCGGACAGAAGATAGATTCCATAGAAAAACTGCAAAGTATAGTGGCTGCCAGCCAGCCGAGTAAGAAGATAAAAACTCTTATCATCCGTAACGGAGAAAAAAAGACAATTGAAATACTGCTTGGCGAATGGCCGGACAATGAACTTGCTTCAAAACCCGTGTCTAAAGAACTATCTTCTGCCAAGAAAACGGCAAATTGGAACGGTCTTGTAGTAAAAGAGGTAAACAAAGATATAGCCGAACAGTTTAATATCGTATCGCATGACGAAGGAGTTATTGTGGTTGAAATTGAGCAAGGCAGCCGCGCCGAAGAAATGGGGATTGCCGTAGGAGATATTATTCGCGCGGTAAACAGGCAGAAAACCCGTACTCTCGCGGAATTTGAAACTGTGACAAAAAAGGTGCGGTTAAAAGACGGAGTGTTGTTCGATGTGAACAGAAACGGGCACTTGATGTATAAAACATACATAGAAAGATAAAGAATAAAATGATTGATTTCACAAATGCACAGATAGATTCTATATTGAAAATTATTGCCTGCCGGAGCGGCGATTTCGGAGAAATATTTGCCGAAGAATCCGCTTCAGCAAGTATCTCTTTTATCGCGGGCAAGGTTGACCGTGTTTCTTCCGGAACAGCGAGTGGATTCGGATTGCGTCTAATACGGGAAGGAGAAACATACTATGCGAGCGGCACAGACATATCTTTTGATTTAATGACAGATCTTGCGCGAAAAATTTCAGGCGAAAAATGCGCTAAAGAATTGATAGTGTCTGAATATGCGGATTGCGGTTCGCATATTCCGTCCGTCAATTCGGTTGCGCTTAAAGATTTTGTTGTTGTTTTTCAGGAGATTGATAAAAAGTTTAGAAAAAATTTAAATATAAAACAGATTTCTTTTTCCGTATCTTTATCCGGGAAAAAATATTTTGTGGCAAACAATAACGGAATTTTTATAAAGAACGGAAAAAATTCCGCGGTATTTGTCGCCAATATAACAGTTTCAGACGGCAAAACAGTACAAACGGCCCATGAAGTGGCTGCGGAAACTTCTCTGTCAAACATAACCTCCGCGATGCTGCGCGATGTCTCGTTAGCTGCGTATAGCAGGGCTGACCGGCTTTTAAACAATGCGATTCCAGCGCCTGCCGGAGAGATGACTGCAGTAATATGTTCTTCCGCAGGCGGCACAATGATACACGAGGCTATAGGTCATTCACTTGAAGCAGACGCGGTGCAGAAAGGGATTTCTCCGGTATATAAAGATAAAAAAGGCAAAAAAGTGGCTTCTGAACTGATTACAGTGATTGACGACCCCACAATTCCGTATTTAAGAGGTTCGTATAAATACGATGACGAAGGGACTCCATCCTGCAGGACCGTTCTTGTGGAAAATGGAATTTTGAAAAATTATTTGTATGATAATTATACCGCCAAAAAGGACGGTGTTGATTCTACCGGAAACGGTCGCAGGCAGAGTTATAATTATAAACCGATTCCGCGTATGTCCAATACATACATAGCTCCTGGCAATAATTCGCCGGAACAAATATTACGTTCCGTAGAAAATGGAATATTTGTGAAGAAGATGGGTGGCGGGCAGGTAAATACCGCTAATGGAGATTTTATTTTTGAAGTAGAGGAATCCTACGAAATAAAAAACGGTGAAGTCGGCAGGATGTTAAGAAACGCCTCTCTTATAGGGAACGGTCCGAAAATTTTGAATTCTATAGATATGGTCGGAAAAGATCTTGGTTGGCAGCCAGGCACATGCGGAAAAGACGGGCAGGGCGTCCCTGTATGTGACGGTCAGCCGACATTGCGTATCCCGAAAATAATAGTCGGAGGAATATAATATATTAAGTACAATTAAAAAATAACCGAGTGTCGGTATATCATAATTTATTTCAGGATTATTGATGTTTCGTACTCTCAGGGAAGGAATCATTATGGGATTTAAATATTTACGCAAAATACCTACGGTAAAAGAAATTTTGACCTCTTTGCCTGTAACACCGGACTTGACAAAGATTAAGCAGGCGAGAGACAAGGAAATAAAGGATGTCTTTTTAGGGTCTTCCGATAGGTTTATCGTTATCGTTGGACCTTGTTCGGCGCACGATGAAAACGCAATTTACGATTATGTAGCGCGTCTGGCGGAGTTGCAGGAAGATGTAAAAGAAAAACTTATCTTGGTGCCGAGAATTTACACAAATAAACCGCGCACAACCGGTGAAGGATATAAAGGAATGGTTCATCAGCCGAATTACACGGAAGCCCCAAACATATCCGAAGGCATAAAGGCAATCAGGCGCATGCATATAAAATCCTTGCGGGAATCCCATCTCCCCGCTGCCGACGAGATGTTGTATCCTACGAATTATCCGTATCTTGAGGATATACTCAGTTACGTTGCGATAGGCGCGCGTTCCGTGGAAAATCAGCAGCACAGATTGACTGTAAGCGGCCTGGATATACCCGCCGGAATGAAAAATCCGACGAGCGGAGATCTTGAGGTTATGTTGAATTCAATACAAGCCGCGCAACTTCCGCATTCTTTTATATATAATGATTGGGAAGTAAATACTTCTGGTAATCCGTTTGCTCACGCAATTTTAAGAGGCGCTGTAAATCATTACGGCAAAAATTTGCCCAATTACCATTACGAGGATATGATGCGTCTCGCGGAAATCTACGACAAGCGAAAACTGCAAAATCCGGGTGTGATAGTGGACACCAATCATGCAAATTCAAATAAATTGTTTTATGAACAGCCCCGCATCGCGCGGGAGATTATGTACAGCCGCAAAAATTCCGATGTGCTGAAAAAATTGGTCAAAGGCCTTATGATTGAAAGTTTCATTGTCCAAGGTGCGCAAAAGACAAGCGACCGGGAATACGGCAAATCAATAACTGATGCCTGTCTCGGGTGGGGAGATACTCAAAAACTTATAAGGAAAGTAGCGGAATTATGCTGAGCGACCGGGTCATATTTGTCAAAAATAAATTTTTTAAAATAATTATATATGTATTGATTGCCGTAATTGTGTTTGCCGTAGCTGCCAGCGTTGTGTTCCGCGCATATTATGTGAACACAGGTCCCGAGATAATTGTTTCTTCAGGCACAGTATGTTCCGGGGACACTCTTTCCGGCATATTTTCACAGGCGAACATAATTCCGCAGGATGCTGCAGGTATTAATTCCGCATTGTCCGCTCAATTCAATCCGAGAAAAATAAAGCCGGACAATAACTATGAAATATTTACAACTACAGATGGAGGTTTTGTTAAATTTAATTATTGGGAATCTCCTATGGAATATTATTCCGTGTCAAAAACTTCTTCCGGAATTTTCTCCTGCGAAAAGAATTGTCTTCCTGTGGAAAAGAATACGAATATAATAAAAGGCAGTATTTCTTCAACTTTGTACGATGCTATGCAAAAGAATGGCGCGTCCAATGAGATGATAATGAATATAAGCGACATATTTTCATGGCAGATAGATTTTTTTAATGATCCCAGAAAGGATGACGAATTTGCAGTTGTATATAACGAGTATTCTCATAACGGCAGTATCATCCATCAGGGCGAAATCCTTGCTGCCAGATACAAAGGCAGTTATTCTGGGGAACATACTGCCGTGTATTTTGAAAGTAGCGACGGCAAAATCAAGGGCTTTTTTGCTCCTTCCGGAAATTCTATGCGCAAAATGTTTCTTAAAGCCCCGTTGAATTACAGACGCATATCTTCACATTTTTCTTACGGCAGGGTTCATCCCATATTGAGATATGTGCGCCCGCATCTAGGAATAGATTACGCTGCCAACATAGGCACTCCTGTTTCTGCTATCGGCGATGGTATTGTGATTTATGCCGGTTGGAAAGGGGATTACGGAAAAATGATTAAGATAAAGCACAATGCGTCTTATACCTCTTTATACGGACATCTTAGCGCAATATCCAAAGGCATAAAAAGAGGAGCAGTTGTAAAACAGGGACAGGTTATCGGCAAAGTAGGGTCTACAGGTCTTTCAACCGGTCCGCATCTTGATTTCAGAATTACTCAGAATGGTAAATATGTAAATTTTCTTAAAATCAATATGCCTTTTGCAGAAAATATTCCTAAAAAATACAAACAGGAATTTAATACTGTCAGCGAACAATATTTAAAACTCCTTGATTCTTAGAAATAAATTATCAAAAATTTATTCTCTTTCGGGTCTGATTCCTCGCTGCTTTCTGCGGGGTAGTTCATTGGGTCGCTGTTCAAGAGACACTTCATTTTATTCAGTATGACTGTGAAGCAGGCAGACAAGCGGCGTCGCAGCCGTTCTAAACGCAGCGCAGCGGAGTGAAGAATTTTGTAGTTGTCTTTAAAAGCTGGATGCTTCGTTACACTCAGCATGACAAACAGTTGCCGTCATTCTGGGCTTAAAGGTTAAAAAATGTTGTTATTTTTGAAATAAATATACCATTTTAAATAAGCAACTTTGTGTTTTTCAGATAGCCCTCTGTGTCTTTGAAAATCTGATTTTAATCTTGAAAAAAAGCTTTCAGCGATATTGGTTGTCGGCGCAATGTTTTTATCATAAATGTAATGAAACATATCCGGCAAAGCGCGTTTAATTAAACTAACTGTTCTTTTTAAATCCTTC
>MWCF01000024.1 GCA_002069855.1 Elusimicrobia bacterium ADurb.Bin231
GTTGTTAAGCGTTATGGCAAGAAAAATAATGAAAAAGGCAGGTATTCCAGGATCATCTTTTCATACACTCAGGCATACTTTCGCAAGTAGTTTGGCTATTGCCGGGGTTGACCTGTACCGTATTTCAAAACTGCTCGGCCACTCATCTATCAAAACTACAGAGATTTATGCGCATCTGCAGCCAAGCGACTTAATCGAAACTATAAAAAAATTGCCGTACTGAATTGCATACCAAAAAGACAACCACAATCCATTGGTAGACAACACAAAACAGCACAATACAAAACAAAAATTTTATTGATTTTTATGACGGTGAGGAGTGTTTTTCCGCTTGCTGCGACGATAGATTGAAAATCGCTGAAATTATGAAATGAATGCCGCTAATGGGATTTGAACCCATGATCTTCGCCTTGAGAGGGCGACGTCCTAAACCGGGCTAGACGATAGCGGCAATTACAATCACTTCATATATTTTAAAATTATACTATTTTTTTCCTATTTTTCAAGGGAACTGCAGGAAATCATGCTCTCCAAATTTTTTTACACTTTTTCCGCAGCTGCGCATCAAAAACCGCAGAAATATTTCAACGCAACGAATTTATAATAAAACATATAATTTCATTATAATGACGGAAACTTTGTAAAAAATCCTACTATAATAAATCGGAACCGAATTATTCAAGGACAGGGCGAATAATCTGATTCCACTATGATAACTTGGTATCGAAAATAGCAAGGACAGCCCAGGCAATTCATCCAAACAACATTATCTTTTTTTCAACATATTCAAGGCATCCGGTAGAATTGAAGCAAGTATTTCAAGTGTTTCCTTCACCGACATTTCGTCGGACGGGATATTTATCACCAGAGTCTTTTTTCTTAGTCCCGCGGTAATCCGCGAAAGAGAGCATAACTTGTCTTTTTTGAACATATTCCATCTTATGTATTCCGGAATACCCGGACAAAGACGGTCAACAGACTCGCGAGTAGCTTCAGGAACACAATCTGTATCGGAAAGCCCGGAACCGCCTACAGTAAAAATTAAATCCAACTCTGCTATGTCAGACCAATCTCTTATATCGCTCGCTATAAGACATTTTTCATTAGGCACTATTTCATACTTCACGATCTGACATCCTAATTTTTCAGCAAACTCCTTTGTAATTCTGCCTGAGGCATTTTCCTGCCCCGGCACATCTGTTTTGTCTTGGCATACAATTATACCGATTTTATACAAATTATCCTCCATTCAAGAAACTCGTTAGATTAAAAATCAATGGCATGAACCCTTTGTTTCGCGGCAATCCGCGAGGAATTAGACCAAAAAGAGATTAAAAAAAGAGACGGATTCAATATAAAACCCGCCTCTTTTTTTGTTTTAAAAGAATATTTATTCCGCAGTTGTTTCAGCGGGAGCCGCAGCAGGAGCCTCAGCAGGAGCCGCAGCGGGTTCCGTCTGAGAAGTTGCCTCTGCCGGTGCAGCAGGAGCTTCCTGTTTTTTGCAGCCTACTATAACAAACGCCGCAAACAGGACGAGTAGTAATGTTTTTCTCACAGTTATTTCACCTCCTTTTTTAGTTTCAACTTATTATATATCGTTTTCAGATCCCGGCATCAGACGAAGAAAAATTTTCGCGACGGTCGGACTGACGCACATGAGGATTTTTTAATTCTTTTTCGTAAGCGTCCAGAACAGCTTTTTCCAGTTTCTGACGCATCTCGACATTAATCGGATGCGCTATATCCTTGTAAACACCTTCCTTTGTTTTACGGGACGGCATAGACACTATAAGTTTATCGTTAATTTTAACTATCTTGATATTCCGGATTATAAAAGCATTGTCAAAAGTTATAGTCACATACGCGCGCAATCTTTCCTCATCCTTCAAAAAAACCCTTACTTCGGTAATTTCCATAATATCCTCCTACCCCCAGGTAAAATATTAATGAGAACAACAATTAAACATTATTACGCGGAACGTACAAGCCACATCTTGTAACCGAATTTTTTCATCTTCAAAATTATATCTTTGCCTTTTGTTTCCGTTCCAGCAACTCCGAACACCGAACTTCCGCTGCCTGTCATCATTGAAAATTCTGCGCCTGCGGCAACCAATCTTTGCTTTATACAATCTATCTCAGGGTATGCAGGCAAAACAACTTCCTCAAGACGATTGTAATATGTCTTATTATAATTTTTGATTATACACTTTTTTTTATTTATTGTCAACTGGTCGTAAACATATTTTGTTGAGATCTCAAAACCGGGAAAAACCACAACATACCAGTACCTTTTTGTTACGGGAATCTGAGTCAATGCCTCCCCGAGGCCCTCGCCCAGACATCTGCCGCCGAAGATAAAAAAAGGAACATCAGCGCCTATTTCAGACGCGATGGAACACATAATCTTACGAGATAATCCAAGCTTCCACATCTCGTTAAGTCCTTTAATTACTGCCGCTGCGTCAGACGAACCCCCGCCAAGACCGGCGCCTGCAGGGATCCTTTTTGTTATCTTTATACTGATACCTTTATTTATGCCAGCATATTTCTTAACAAGATCAGCCGCTTTGTAGGCAAGATTTTTATTATCCGATGGAATACCCGGTTCATCGCATAATATTTTTATCCCATGCGCTGTTTGCCGCAAGCGGATATCGTCGGATAGAGTAACCTCCTGAAAAACGGTTTTTATATCATGATAACCATCGCTTCTTTTGTTAATAACATCCAGAAATAAGTTAATCTTGGCGTTGGCTTTTAATACCAACTCGCTTCTATTTTTCATACACTGTCTTTAACCTGCCTCTCGAGCCGAATTTCCACAAAAAAAGTCCTGTTTGATCGTCATACTGTCTTGAAAGCGCTTTTTTCCCGGTTAATATCGCCACCTCGCAGGCAAACACTCTGGTGGGAGAAAAAAGATGCCCTCCCGTCATTTTGCCGTATTTATCAGACAGGGATATGTGGCCATGAAAAAAAGGTTTATTATCTTTCATAGAAATATTCCCTATGCCAGAAGCTATTTCCATCGGTTTTTTAACTGATATCTTTTTATACTTCTTTTTGTCCTGGTCATAATACCCTATAGTGGATTCTGACACTGCGCCTATAAATAAAACAAGCCCTGATTTGATCTTATTGGCTGCGCAAAATTCGATTATTGATTCGGATATGTCCGCGCCGTGCTCGAGCCGGAATATCATGATTCCTCCTTAAGTTTAATGATTTTTATTCCGCATGATACTTTTTTTGAAAGAAATTTTACCGCGGGAAAAGATGCTATAAGCCCTGTTATGCCGGAAAAGAAACCTGCTATGGATGAGCCGAACAAATAAAATCCGGCTGAAATCCCCAGAATAAAAAAAAGCAACGGCAATCCGTAGATGATCAAGGAAATATACAACGAAGTCCACGCGTGTTGACTTACAATCACTCTGTCCCCGGGCGAGGCATTTATAGAATTGTCCGTTTCAATTATATTTCCGGCGGTATTCCCGCCTGTACATATCCCACATCCAGCGCAGCGAGTAACGCACGACAGGGAAATCCATAATTTGCCGTCGCGGGTTTCCTTAACTACCCCTATTTTCTCGTCTTGATACATTTCTTCGGACACGCCTTTAAACATTCTCCGGCATTCAAGCATTTTTCATAATCCATTTTTGAAAGATTATTTTCAATGCTCAATGCCTGATTCGGACATTTTCTCGCGCAGATGCCGCAGCCGATACATCCCGAATCGCATACCTGTTTAACGATTTTTGCTTTATCTTTTGAAGAACATGCCACATAATAATATTTGTTTGAAGGAATAAGTTCTATTAAATTTTTCGGACATGTTTTTACGCATATCCCGCAACCCGTGCATTTTTCCGTATTTATCTCAGGCGGTTTGCCGGACTTGTTTTCAATTGCTCCGAATGGACATGCAGATACGCAATCTCCAAATCCGAGGCATCCGTAATCGCACATTATATGCCCGCCGCCGACCAATGACGATGACAAACATGTTTTTGCGCCTTCATACGCGCCCTTATGCCTTTTACTTGAAATATCTCCTCCGCACTTTATAACAGCAACTTTTTTTTGAGAAACATCGGCTGCAATACCGAGTATCTCCGCTATCTTTCGGGTTGTTTCTTCTCCGGAAGCAGGACACAAACCGGATTTGGTATTCCCTGAAATAAGAGCTCTCGCGTATCCGGAACAACCTGGGAATCCGCATGCTCCGCAGTTCGCTCCAGGAAGCAAATCAATTACAGCAGCAAGACGCGGATCAGTTTGCACAGCAAATTTTTTAGACGCTAATCCAAGCCCTATTCCCATAGCCAAACCCAATAAACCAAGCACACCAAGCGGTATTATAAAAGTCATCTTAACCTGTACCTTAATCCCACTCCGCCATACAAAGCGAAATCAGTTCCGAACGCAGGACCTGCTTCCATAAAAACAGACAACGGATTAGTTTCAAAAATATATTCTATTCCGGCTTTAAGGTGAATTAAAAATAAATCGCTGCCTATCATAAATCCCGCACCGTAATAAAAAGGCATCAAACCCTCAGTCACATTTAAAACTTTAAAATTATGTCTTGTATAACCGACAAAACACATAATTTCAGGAGAAACATTTAATCCGGCTTCAACGGCATCCAAATCAGATATGAAAGTTCTGCCTGTTATCCCAGAAGGATTTCCTATCACAATGCCTACTGAATCTCCCCTGCCCAAATTTTCCTCGCCGGCCAGAAAATCCATACAAGCGAAACAACAAAAAATCATTAATAAAATAAAAAATTTCCTTCGCATATTAATTTATTCCGCTAAAACCCAAAAACGCAATCGCTATCAACCCGGCAGTAAGAAAAGCGATCGGTTCACTTTTCAGAGATTCCGGAATGTCAGATAATTCAAGCCGTTCCCTTATCGCTGACATAAGAACCAGAGCCAATGTAAATCCCAATCCCGCGCCGAGAGTAAATATCAGCGTTATTATAATATTATGCTCCTGCCTGATATTAAGAATAGCGACCGCAAGTATAATGCAATTTGTGGTAATAAGAGGAAGATATATACCGAGAGCATTATAAAGTCCGGGAGATGTTTTCAAAAGAAACATCTCTACCAATTGCACAAGGGAAGCGATAACAAGTATAAATACTATTGTCTGAAGATATTCGATTTTCAAAGGAACAAGCAGGAAATAGTGTATGTACCATGAAGTTACCGAGGCAAGTATCAAAACAAACAGAACCGCGATTCCCATACTTAAAGAATCAGATGTTTTTTTAGATACCCCTATATACGGACATGTCCCAAGGAATCTGGCAAACACGAAATTATTGACGAAAATCGTCCCAAGCAAAATTAAAAGTATCTCTTTCATTTTTTCACACGCCTCATTATTCCCATCAACAGTCCTATCGTAATAAACGCGCCCGGAGGAAGCATCATAATCAATATAGGCGAGAAATCACCGAAAAGTTTTATTCCCCAAAAAGTCCCGTTGCCTGTAATTTCTCTTAATGACGCTATAATCATCAATACAATTGTGTAACCCAAACCCATTCCAAGAGCGTCTATTACAGACATAAACACAGTATTTTTTACAGCAAACGCCTCGGCGCGCGCTATAATTATGCAATTTACTACTATCAAAGGAATAAATATGCCTAAATTTTTATGTATTTCAGGCACATAAGCGTTCATTAAAAGATCCACAATCGTGGTAAAAGTCGCGATAACCACAATAAATACCGGCAATCTTACTTTCGGAGGAATCGTATTCCTTAAAAGAGACACAAGTATATTTGAAAATACCAACACAAATGTCATCGCGAAGCCCATTCCAGCGGCGTTTTTTACTTCAGTGGATACCGCGAGAACGGAACACAGACCGAGCATTAAACCCAGAACCGGATTTTCACTAATCAGACCCTTAACAAACTCATTTTGTATCTTTTTGGAATTCATATATCCTGCTCCGTACAGCTTCAGTTACGGCCTTTGAAGAAATTGTTGCAGATGTTACTGCGTCTATGTCTCCGCCGGCTTTTTTCAACATTATTTTTTCCCTGGATTTGCCCTTAAACTGTTTCAAGAATTCATCTCCGGAAACCTTGGAACCAAGGCCCGGAGTTTCAGATTGAGAAAGCACCTTTACGCCTGTAACAATGTATTCGTTATCTATCGCAAAAAGAATTTCTATGTCGCTGGAATATCCGGATGCGAGAGTCTCGAACACATATCCCACACGCGCACCCGCATAATTAAATCCTTCGAAAACTTTTTCGTGAGTTTTTGATTTTACAAATTTTGAAGCTGCAGGCAGAACATCAGACATAGCTTCGTTTTTTCTGCGTTCCATTTCAGAGGCAATCCTGGGCGCTGTAAAATGATTAGTAACAGCCAAAGAAATGCCTGACACAGAGCAAACAATCAACAGATACATCCCGAGTTTAGCAATATCTTTCATATAACCTCTTGTTTGTGCCGAAAACGCGTGGAGCGGTATATTTATCTATTAAAGGCGACAATGCGTTCATTATAAGAATGGCATAACATACCCCTTCCGGATATGAACCGAAATTTCTTATAATTACAGTAAAGAATCCGCAACCCAGACCAAAGATCAATCTGCCTGGAACAAAAATAGGACAGGTTACATAGTCAGTCGCCATAAAAAAGGCTCCAAGTATCACGCCTCCGGAGAATATTTCGAATAAAGGATCTCTACCGAAAAACACGGATAAAACGCCCACTGAGAAAATAAATGAAAACGGTATATGCCAGGATATTATTTTTTTAAATAACAGATACGCTGCGCCGCAAATCAAAAGTACTTTAGACACTTCGCCTATGGAACCGGGTATATTTCCGACAATAATATCCATATAAGACGGCAGTATGTCCGGAAGTTTTTCCTTTATAACGGCGAGAGGCGTCGCTGATGTTATTCCGTCAATCTGCCATGAAGTCATATTCGTTGGAAAAGAAGCAAGAAGAACGGCTCTGCCTATAAGCGCGGGATTAAAAATATTAAATCCGAGACCGCCGAAACATTCTTTGGTAATAAATATCGCAAAAAAAGCACCTACGCACACCTGCCAGATACGGATTTCAGGAGACAGGCAATATGCCATAAGCAATCCTGTAAGAGCTGCACTTCCATCGCACAGCGTCACTTTTTTCTTGAATATGAATCTTCTTGAAATGAATTCTGTCACCATGCAACTTATTACAGAAGTCAAAATTATATAAAATGACTTTATACCAAATCTGAATACACCCCATATACCGGCAGGGATAAGTGCCAGAAATACGGAAAACATTATCCGTGATGTAGTAACTGCTGACCTGATATGAGGAGCCGGCGAAATCACTGTTTTCATATTGTCTCTCTGATATAATGTTCAGTATGATTAAATATCATCCGAACAGAATTAACTAAAGTTTGTTGCTACATCATCGATCAT
>MWCF01000025.1 GCA_002069855.1 Elusimicrobia bacterium ADurb.Bin231
CAAACACAAACAATGAAGCAATAAAAAATCTGACAAAAAATTGTGTGTTCCCTATCGGGTTTGTTGATTTCATAAACGATAATTGTTATGACTTATCAAACGTACAAGAAAAATTTTACGGGAGGTTATTATGGCCAAAAACAATATTAAATATTCAAAAAGAAACTAATAAATCATATTGAACCGGGTGCCAATAGAAAAATTAAGCGAACGTTCCTTTTTGGAATAACCTGCTGTGCCTGTAAGCAATAAACGATTGAAAGGCATAAAATAAAAACCAAAGCCGTAAGCTTCATGCCAGTTTTTTGCATTTTCTGATTTTAACCACACTCTTCCTATATCATAAAAAGTGGTGAGGCCAAATGGGCCGGGAAGTATGAATGAGTTAATATCAAATAACTTAATCCTAAGTTCAACACCGGCATAGGCAACTGAATTTCCGGCGTACCTGTTTTTTCTAAAGCCCATCAAACCATTTTCGGCACCCAGTGTAAGTGCTTGAAAATATTCAAATTTTTTATTGAACAGATGTGCTGCTCCAAATTTTAATACCGTTACCACTTTTGCGGGATCTCGTACACTGGCATGTATGGTCATGTCAGAGCTAAGCTTGGTTACATTATGGCTGTTTCCTTTTATATCAAACAAAGCAGAAATTTCATTTTTCCAGCTGATACCTCTTGTAGGAAAAAGTTCATGGTTTTGATTATTAAAACTGAAGCCAAGTTTTCCGCCGAAATATGATTTTTTGGAAAATACGGATGCTGAATCAATTCCACTTTGATGAAAATAGCCAAGAATATTCTGACGATTATCCTTAAACCTGCCGTTGTAATAATAAAACTGCGGCCCACCATAAACAAGCAGCCTTTCAAAATATCTTCTTCTCAACAATGCAGTAAGTTGCAGTTCCTGATATTTAATTTTATAATAGTCAAGCAGTCGTGCTTGTCCGCTTGTTTGTGTTTTGTTGCCCAGTCCAAAAAAATTGCGAAGCATGGGAACTGCAAATCGAATATTGGAAAGCAAGTCAATATTTCTGGTGATATGGTTAAACTCTCCTTTATATTCAAACTGTATTGCTTTTTTAAATGAATATAGAAACCCGATTCGTTGATCGGTGGCAAAGGGCAGGTTGCGAAAACCGGAAGTACGTTTCCAATAACTCATACCGGTTAAAAATCCATCATCATGATTATAACCTAATCTTAAAGCAGGAAAGCTGTTGTTATTGTATTGAAATCCCAATATACTCTTTGATTCTGCTGGTGAATAAGCGGTAAAACGGTTTTTGCTGCGACCTTTATTTTTAATCACATTCAGGTCGCCCCGGCTGTCGTATAACAAGGTTTCTACACTGCCCTTTATATCAAAAGTATCATTCCCTTTTCCGCCAATGATTCTTATTTTAATAACTGATTTTGCATTGTCTTCAATTTCAAAAATATCATCATCATTTAGTCCAAATAACCGTATTTCTTTTGTTACTGATGGCTGAAATATTCTGTTGTACATAACAAAGCTGGTATCGCCGCCTTTGCGTGCATATACCTTAACCTGCAATCCCTGTCCATAATTACTTACTTTGAAGTATTCTTTTAAATTGCTGCCAATGATGTTTACTTTTTTTGAAATGAAATTGTAATATGTAATCGCTTTTTTCTGTAATACATTTCGGCGACTAATGAGTTTGTTGATGATCTTTTCACCTGTTAATGAAAAAATTTCGGGTGGTAGTCTTTTTACCGCAGCGCTGATAACATCGTCGCTAAGCTTAGATGTAAAATCTGCAATGGTTGATTTCCAGCTATCGGCATTGAGTGAGGTGAGAAATACCCGGTCAAAGTCTTTTGATGCATAACCCAGCCAGTCAATATCAGGAATATTGTTTCTAAAACCTTTAAAGAAAGGCAGTACCCTGGCTCCTACCAGCTTCATAGATAATCCATCGGAATAAAAGAAAGCCTGATCTCTGTCTTTCGGAATGGGGTAATAAATTTTTCCAACACCTGTATCACCTACCTGCCATTCCCACTGGCCCATGTGTCTGTCAAAATCACCTATCAGCATGTCCAACAGCCGGGCTTTTAATACATCGGGTTCATAAGGCCGATGATTATTTTTCTTCAACATCTCGGTAAAAAGTTCAGTAGAACTTTTTGTTTTCTTATCATCAATTTTTGTAAACCTGTCTTCGAGGATTGCCACATTATTTGCAAAATCGCTTCTGTATTCTTTGAGATCAGGATCATCGGGAACATAAAATAATTCAGGTTCGGCTGCTCTTATTTCAACTGCTTTCGCAAGTCCGGGAACAATTAATGCGCCATAGGGAAAAGAAGCTGAGTTCAATTCATTTGTAAGATCTTTAGTTACCATATCGGTATAAGGGCCGGGAATTCTCAATACCGGATTTTTCTTCAATTTGCGCAGTACCCAGTCTTTACCATTATTATCCTTTAGCCGAAGCGATTTTGTATGCTTGCCACCGCCAAGACCGGTTATGGTTAATCCTCCTTTTTCTTTTTCAAGGTCTAACACTTTCATATTTACGGGCTGCGACCATTCTCGTCTGTAATTCTGACCCATAAAAAGTTTTTTTAAACCCGCTACCGGCTGAAACTCGTTGCTGGCAGCTACTGCAGTATCTCCGGCTTTTATAATTCTTGCCAATGCCTGTGTATTTATAGTAGCAGTATCGGGCGGCAGCGAAAAATTTAGCACTTGGCCTTCGTATCTTTTGCGAACGGAATCGGTAACGGTATAGAAGCTAAGTGTAACGTTTTTGTTGGTAGATATTTCCAAAACACCAAAACCGGTAGCCTGGGTAGTAAACTCTGTATTTTTATTTTGTGTTACCCTGTTTGTCTTACAGCCGCCACCGCTCACGATATAATTATAACCATTATCCCGGATGTATTGCAGATTATGCTCATGGCCTGAAAGAAAGACAACATTGGGTGAAGAGCGACGTACCACATCAGTAATCTCATTAATCATATCAGTATAAACCGGATGACGAGTATCTTGTGGTGTGCCAAAAACACTGCGGGCAATGGGATAAACAGAACCTAAAATTGGTAAAGGAATAAATAGATTTGGTTTTAAATCAGTAAAAGGAAAAATATGTTGTTTTAAAGTAAAAAATCCACCATGAGGCCCATAGCTTTTAAATGGGTGATGACAGGCAAGTAAAACTAGTTTTTTAGAATTGCGAACGATCAAATCTTTAATTTGTGTTACCAGTTCGTCTTTTGTTTTACAGGGGCAGTCAGATTCAATCTCCGGCTTATCGTGTGGATGCAACCACCACTGGCTATCAAAAAGAATTAAAACCGTATTGTCATCAATCTTTACTTCAACCGGGCCGGGGCAACCCTCCTCAGGAAAATATTTTACGTTCGGTTTTTCTAAAAGATCAACATAAAGCTGCTGCCTTACAATAGCATCAAATCCGTTTGGGCTACCGTTTTCCCAATCGTGATTGCCCGGTATCATATATACTTTTGCAGGCGTATTATCTGCAACCGAAAGTTGAGAATCTAAAACTGCTCTTGCTTGTTCATAATTACTGGCTTGAGCATCGGGCAATCCGTTTTTATATAAATTGTCTCCCAGAAATAATATAGTAGTCTTGTTGTCAAGCGGAATAAATGTTCTGACTGCATCTACCACAGGGTGTCGTCCGTCGGTAAGTTGCCCGGCATCACCTATCAAAACAATACGTTGAGCCAATGTGTCTTTTTGTGCGCAGAGATGAAATACACGCATCAAAAAAAAGGCAGATAGAAGAATATATTTTATTTGACTCACCCGATTTGTTATACCTCGTTATGGAATAAAGTTTGCGAACTGAGCCTGTCTGCTTTTAATAAATTTTGAATAAATCAGAAGCGGCAGATTCAACCCATAAAATATCCAAATTACTGAAAAACTTAATCCACAACAGCGATTATGTGTAAAAACCTGCCAGAATTATTTTTGTGGTACAAAAGAAATAATTATCCGGATTTTGATTACTTGATGAAGAAATTGTACCTTTTCAATCATTTTTACCTTTCTACATTAACCAAAACCTGCAATTATGAAAATAAGATTATTGTTA
>MWCF01000026.1 GCA_002069855.1 Elusimicrobia bacterium ADurb.Bin231
ACAACCTTCGGAGATGTCCTCTTTTTCTAAACCATTATTTTTTAATTAATTGCACTTCTCGATTGAAGTGGTGATCGACAAACATATTACCTCTGAGAAATATATGAAATTATTTTTTGAACAGTAGCCGAATGAATCACTTCATTGTCAACTTTTACAAAAGGCGGTTTTGAATCCGGCGAAGCGTTTTTACACATCCCAAGGCAGGCTGATCCGACTACTTCAACTTTAAACTTAAGTTCATCCGGAAGAAAATCTTCGAGTTCGAGAAGATTGGCTCCGCCCAGAACATAACACGCGGTTCCCGTGCAGATAGTAATTTTAGTCTTTTCCATTTTTCCTCCTTCAGATAAACTGCAATTCTGTCTTTTTTAAATATTTATTTTCAAGATTATAAATTATTTTTTTTATAATATTTCTTCTTATTTCAATTTCACGCGGCATGCTCGGATCCTGATGAGCTTCATTAATTCTTGTGCCAACCAGAAAATAAATGATATCATTATTCATCATAATGGCAATTGCCTCCGTCGCAGCGTTAACTTCATCCGAATTTCTGAATTTTCCGCTTTCAAGCAGCTCAGCTATACGGCACAATGTTAAAATACCTTCCGTAACGAGATCAATTCCTTTCATGAGCGATTTCGGAGGAATATCTCTGCTGATTTTGGAAATATCAACTTGAACCTCTACATCAAGTTCGCGCGAGACAATCTGAGAAGTTGTACCTCCGCATATTATTCTGCATCCTTTAAATTCACGTATTCTTTCAGACATTTCACGGTCTTTCTCAGGATGCATTGAAGGCCCTGTAACCAATAACAGTTTTCTCGGCTCACGGCAGCAAATTACTTCACAGGTAATATCATCATGAGCCCTATAAATATCATGGGCAAGAGCCTGTGAGACAACACTGCGGGAAAGTTTACCGGCGCCTATACCCGGATCAGTTTTAACGAGATTTTCGATATACCCGCAAGTATTAAAACTTCCCCATCCAAGCGGAGTTGAAGCGCAGCCCATGCCCGCCTGAGTTACGCCGTCAGAAAAAAATACCAGACGGTCTCCCCTTTCAAGACGCAGAGTATAGTAATTTATAAAATTTTTTTTGACTGGCGAACTTTTAATATCGATGCGCTCACAGTTTATTTTTTTTGCTCCGCTTGTTGAAAGAAAAATAAACCCGGGATTATCATATTCAATTATATGAACGTTTCCGTCAGGTTCAATTCTGGCAACAGTAAAGGTCGAATAACCGATTTTTCTTTCTGAACATACCGGAAGCGTATCTATTATGATTTCAGCGCTTTTACGTATATCCATGCTGTTTAGAACAAATACAGACGCCATCTTCGCAGTCAGTGTAGCGAGAACATTCGCTTTGATTCCGCTTCCGAGACCATCGGCTAAAACCGTAACTATGCTTCCGTCATCCGAGCGTGTCGACAGAAAAACATCGCCCGCGACGCTCATGCCGCTTTTATTTATCTGATAATAATCAACTTCGAAAAAAAGAGATGCTTCATTCATCTTCGTCCTCTCTCATCTCGGACGCATTAAATGATTCAATTATTGAATTCAGAAGAACTTCCGTACTTGCGGCATTCTCACCGAGCAGAGCGGCAATAGTCTGAACAGTCTGAAGGTTTCTATTGATTACATTTTCGGCCTTATCAATAACATTCTTCTTTCTCATCATCGGACTCGTGATATCCTGAAAAATTCCTCCGGCGACATGACCTTTCTCAATAAGAAAAATGCTGCAATGATAGAACTTGTTTTCAACACGGATATCTTTTTCAAAGAAATCATTTCCGGTACGTATAACATTTAAAAAAATGGAACATATATTTGCCGGAAGTATTTTTGAAAGATTCGCGCCTTCTAAACCTGGACGAGCGTTAAACATGGTGTCGGCCTGTTCTATAAAAAGCCTAGCGAAATTCAGATTACACTCGATAACAGATAGAGAATCATCGGCAATTACAACACCGGAAGGCATTGACTTAATTAGTGCATTCGCCTTTTTCTGGGCAAGACGACGCATATAGGTAACACACATCGATCTTTCTGCTTTTTTATCAATTATAGCTTTGGCAAAATCGCGGCAGGAATCATATCCGCAGCCTCCGCAATTAAGCTGTTGATCTTCACGGGATTTTCCGGTAGTTTTCAAAACGGCAGCAATATCTTCTTCGCGATAGACATTGGTGTTAACACAGCTCTTATCCCATCCGGCAGTTATATCCTTGAATACTGACGCCACTATATTTTCACGCTCGCATGCTTTCTGTAAAACATTCATCCGTTTTGAAAGAAAGGATTTGTTTTTTCCGGACAGAGGTCCATTGATGCATCCTCCGCGGCAGGCCATAAGTTCGAGAACAAGTGTTTTACATTTTTCAATTCCGCCGATGCTGTCGAGAACTCCGCGAACCTCATCTACTCCCGAAAATGCCATATAACAATTATCCGCGTGTCTTGCTTCAGAAATAGTTCGTATCATTCCGCCTTCAACCGGATAATAGTTTCCGGCACCTGCTCTCTCTGTTATAAATTCTGCCGAATCTTCTTCTTTAAGATCTCCAAAAATACTTAAAGCCTCTTCAAATGAAACAGAAATGGAAATAAGCGAAGGATTCCTGTCTGCCTCAATTTTTTTTGCAATGCAGGGACCGACAAACACGACTTCACAATCCTTTCCGAAAGTATTTTTGAGCTGTTTGGCGTGAGCCAGAGCCGGAGACATGAGTGGTGTAAGCAGGGGAACCAAGTGAGAATAATATTTACGTATAATCTCCACAACAACCGGACAACATGTTGTGATATTTATTTCACCATATCGGATATTCTCTTTTAACACAGAACTTACCGATTGTGCTCCGAGAGCAGTTTCACTTGCGCCGATAAATCCGCTGCGAACAAACGAATTGATAAATGCGTTTTGGGCTGAAGAAGCAACACATGCTATATATGATGGTGCCACACTTGCTATCAGATTACGGCCTGATGAAATCATATATTTAAGCCGGACAAGATCATTGCGTACACGCTTTGCTCCGGCAGGGCAAACCTCAACACAGCGTCCGCAGTAAACACATGCTTCGGTTATAACAATTGCATGACCGTCTTCAATTTTAATTGCCTTAAACTCGCATACTCTGACGCATTTATAGCAGTCCTGACACTCGGTTTTCTGTGTATAAACAGGACTCTGCGTATTCACTCTTTCCCCTCTGAAGAAAAAGCCGACTTCATTATATCATAAATATTTTCTGGCAAAATCCCCTGATACATATAGTCTCCGATAGACATATTGGGGCCAAGTGAACAGTTGCCGTGGCATAAATTTCCTTTGAGAATGACTCTTTCGGAAAGATTGTAGTCTGATATATATTTTTTAATTAATTCGATACTTTCGTTGTTTCCCCTTGAAAAACAGGAACTGCCCATACATACTGAAATCACAGTTTTATTATCATTTGCCATATCGAACTCCGTCGACAAATTATAGAAGACGGGTTAAACGGTCAAGAAATTAGTGTGATTTTTTTCACATTTATTTAGTTTTTATTTGTGTATTTATGAATTATTTAGCGTTTTTAATCTTCCAGCACATTTTTAATGCTATAACATTCTTTAGAATAACCAAAACCCATAAATCTAGTAAAACCGGAAGACTTTTTATTAATACGCAAAGATATAAATTTACCATCCTTTGCAAAAAGCGCCTTAAACTTTTTAGAGTCAAGATAGGAAGGTTTGCCGTATTTTGCAGACAATTCTGCTATAAGACGCATAAATTCGTTTTTATCATCTGCTAAATCAGTTTTTATTGTAAAATCTGATACTTTATTTCCGTCTAATGATACAAGCACGGAAGAATCATGATAATTGCCGATGACTATCTTATCCGAAGTCTCAATAAACGGAAGACCGTTTACCTCTTTAAGCAGATCAGTTTTACTCATACCGAGAAATATACCGCGGTAAGAAAAATCATCCGCAGACAAAAACAAAAAAAAGGCAAATGAAATAACAAACAACATCTTTTTCATATACTTACCGGATTACCTTTATACATTTAAATCTTTAAGCTCAATTTAAATTGAAATTAAAAACTAATCAATTATTTTTCATATGATTCAAAAAAGAAATTGAACAATCATAAAAACAAATTCACGGTGGAATACATTTTGCACAAAGAGGTTTTATGACTG
>MWCF01000027.1 GCA_002069855.1 Elusimicrobia bacterium ADurb.Bin231
CTGCTGCTCCCCGTCTTTGATTATTTTTCGCTCTTTCAATAAATTCAATATCTCTTCTTCAAACTTTTTGAAATATTCCACACCAAGCCGCTTCCTCATCCTCGTTAATGTCGAGGAATCTATCTCTTTCTCACTCACGAACTGATCATAACCGCAAAAATATTGGACATATGGATTCTCTAAAAAATATTCTACCACTTCTTTGTCGCTTAACACCGTCTGATGTTTCACTATCATTAACCCGTTGATTAACTGGCTGTCTTTACCGGGCCTGCCCAATTCAGAAAAATATTTCCTGTAAATATCTTCCATCTCTTCCCACGGTATCAGGTCATGTAATTTCATCCAGCGGTTCTCGGAATTTAACTTCCCGCCGAACGGCATCATTTCCGTAAATAAGTCTCCGGTTCTGCGATCTTTGCTTTTATAGGACATTTCTTGCCTCCGCCAACTTTCCAAACTGCAAGGGTTTTTGACGCTTTTCTTCGTTTTCCTTGCAGTTTTGACGTTATTTTCTATGCCCTATTATACCTTTTCTTCGTCTTTATTTCAATAAACTTTGGCTTTTCTCAGTGAACCCTAAATACCAATATTTTTTCTCCTGCAGATGCCGATTTCTTCTTCATATTCTTCTTACCATCCCAAATCCGGCGGAGTTGAGTTCGCCGAAGCCGCATTCGTAGCCGAATTTTATAAGTTCTTGCGAGCCGGTTACTGTAAACGGGCACATTATTGCCGGAATTTTTATGTCTACTGTCTTACCACGAGATTCTTCGCTGCGCCCAGAATGATGAATGCTTGGCAAAGAATGACTATTTGAAAATATAGATTTAATATAATGCATTAAAACCTGCGCTTTTGGCGATTTTATGTAAACATTGTCAAATTCAATTTTTAGTTTGGTATCTTTGGGTTCTTTTCCAAAAAATGTTGTGTATTTATTGATTAGATTCTGTCTGATTTTTTCAGATATTTCTGATAGGTTATCATTCGGTTTATAGTAATATTTTGCCAGTTTGCCGTTATACTCTTTTTTGGTTGTTATTACAAGCGGAGAAAGACAGGAAAATTTGAGATTCTTCGCTTCAATCAGAATGACATCTGGCAAAGTCTCTGTCTGGGTTATTGGGAAAGTGTATTGTCCAATTCGCAATCCGCCGAGTTCCAATAACCCGTTTACTAAGTTTTGAACGAATTCGTTCCATGGGGAGGATATATACCAGAAGAATTCAGGAGAGAGAATTTTTATTGAGGAATTGATTATTTTTTTTCGCGGGAACTGCAGCCACGAGAAGGTGAAAAATTTGAAATTTTTACTTTCATGCAGGTCTGACGAAAATTTTATATCAGCGGTTGCCAGATAGTTGTATATCGCGGATGATAAAAAATGCTGATAATTTATCGGTACTGTTTGCTGTTGTGCTTGGAGCTTAAGTTTCAGTTGCATGTTTGCTCCTATTTTAACATTATATTAAAATTATACTCTTTCCGTTCCAAAATTCAAGAAAATCGCCGAACGAAATTCTTCATTTCGCTTTGCTACGCTAAGAATAACTGTGACTAATTGCTCACCAGCCGGAAATGTAAGAGTCATTAATATCCTTATGCCAGCATTCTACGAATATATGCCCAAATTTTGTATCGTCTCCGTTGCCTATATATGCCCATTCTCCGTCGCAGGTTACATCAAGTTGCGCGAAGGTAGAGTATTCGTCCACAGTATCTGTTTTATTGTGATGCGGAGGCACATGGCAGACAGGCCATCTATTTACATATTTAGGTATTAGAGTGTTTTGAAGATATGTAATATTTGCCGTATATAGAGCCGTTGGTTCCATTGCTTTGGCGCTTTCGGTATTTGCCGGATAAGTCCCTTCGTTTTCAGAATAGTATATGGAAATCGCGCTGCGAAGTGTTGCGAGGTTGCCTTTTGTGGCTGCTTCTGTGGACTTTCTTGTCATATTGATAAATTTCGGTATTGCTATTGCTGATAAGATGCCGATTACAGTAACCACTATCATAAGTTCAATGAGAGTGAACCCTGCTTTTATGCGCCAGTTTGCGGAAGGACAATTTTTTTTCGTATCTTTTTTGTTGTTCATTAGTTTTAAGAGATGCCGATTTTGCCTATGGTAAAGCAATTATTTGTCACACTGAGTGTAACGAAGTATTTCCTGCTTTGTTTTTCTTCTTCGTATGACATTATTAACGGCAACGACGAGATTGCTTCGTCGCTACGCTCCTCGCAATGACAAGCAAGACGAGATTCTTCATTCCGCTTTGCTACATCCAGAATGACAGGCCGAAACGTTCGCTGCGCTACGTTCAGAATGACTGCGCAACGCCGCGCCGGAATAACGAATCCGAATTGGGTTTACATTTCAAAGTATTATACAATTTGCTGCGGACAAAAGCAAACAAAATAGCTTTTTTCCAAAAATAATATTTTTATAATTTAACTTGTTACCTGGAGAGATTCTTTTATGATTAAATCTTTATTCTTTTGTCCTGCAGATTGTATTTTGTAAAGAATAGTTCCGTCGTGAGAAAATAATTCCGTCATATACAGTTTTTTAAATTCCGCGTAATTATGTAATGCCTCTTTTTTTATGTACGGATAAAGATAAATTTCAGCCACCTGCTCTCCTATTAGAAAATGCGTGATTTGTTGACCATAGAACCATAGTAAAATATCTTCAGGCCTGCCTGCTTCGGAAATAGTTTTCAAAAAACTCCATTCTTCGAATACGCTTTCTTGAAAAAACGGTTTTTTACAATAATATCCCACTGCTCCTATATAAACCATATATGTTTTTGAGTCATCTCGCAGGTTTTTATTGATAAACGCGATGGAGGTATAGTTTTTTATATGTTTTGCGCGGTATTCTTCCTCTGAGATTTTTCCTGCGTAGTATTTTAACGTTTCGTTTTTGTGAAAATATTTTAATGCGTATGCCGAATTGAAGGATATACATAATAATAACAGAATAGGCAATATTGTTTTTCCGGTTTTTAATTTGTTAAAACAGAAATCAAGTCCGTATCCGAGACACACTGAAAATGCAGCCATAAACGGTAAAAGAAACCGCGCCTGCTGGCTGGAAAATGCCCACATCGCGAAAAATGCCGCTGAATAGAGAAACAAAAATTTTATCTTTTTATCGCGGCCGGCTGAAAATAGTATAAGCGGCAAAAATAATGTGAAAACAGGGCCTATCCCGCCGTCAAATGGCGCTCCTTCTTTTGATTTTAAGACAAGATTGAAAGGCAAAGAAAGAATTGCTGCAGGCGACTTGCCGAGTCCGTAAGAATCAGACAGCATTACAGAGTACAGGTTTGCTCTTTCAACGTCCCAGTGCGCGCCTCCGAACAATGAATATAGAAATGGGTATAAGGGATTACCTGTGAGTATAATATTGCGCGTCAGCCATGGGATTGCAGGTATTATTGCTGCTGCGAGAAAGATTACGTATTTTTTCTTGAAAGACAAAGATGTTTCTTTCTCAGCGAACAAAAGGTATATAAATAGTATCAGTATTGTATAAAGAGCCAGATATTTTATGGAAAGAGCAATTCCGCACATAGTGCCTGCGATTATAAGAGCGCCTGTGTCTTTTTTGTCCACAAAAAGCGAAAAATATCTTAATGCGAGTATGGTATAGAAACATAATGCCAGATCTACATACGCCCATGATGAGATTCTGCTGGCTACAGGAACCGAATAAAACGCGATAGCGCAGAGCAAAGCTATGGTTCCGCCGGCAAAACGTTTAATCATTAAAAAAATTACTGCTGCTGTAAGCAGTCCAAAATAGAAATGCAACAATTTGGCTGCATTGTCATTGGAAAATAAAAGTCCGAAAGTATATAGCATTTCAGTTGTTTGCGGAAAAAAAGAAAAGAAGTTTTCCGGTTCCGGCCGCACAAAGCCGGTTTTCACATAATCTGCGGGTAATTTTAAATGATATTTCAGCGCGTCCCGTTCGGTAGGTGGCAGAGTGCAATTTATTAAGTTCAATAATAGCAGAGCGAAGGATAGAATAGAAGCGACAGTAAGTATTGTGTTCCTGCATACACTTTTGCGCGCGGCAAATATTTTTCCAATAAAATATTTTGTCTCGCTATATGTTTCCAGCCACTCTTTTCGTAAAAACAAAGCAGGAAGAACGCCGAATAATCCGAGAAAAACAATTTTATTTATTCCGCCGAATACTCCGGCCAGAAAGATTAGTAGAGAAATTAAAAAAAAGCCTATTGCCTGAAAAAGGATATATTCTTCTGCAGAGTTCCTATGTGTGGATATATCAGGGGAACTTAGTTTTACTAATTTTAAGAACCCTTTACCTGTTGCCGAAGATAAAAGTATCAGGTATATCACAGCTGCCGCTGCGCCGCAAAAGCGAAAGAGATTTATATGGCTCATTTTTGTTGTATCTCTTTATCAACTTTCTCGTCAATAGTTTTATACGACCATTTAAGAAACTTTATGAATAAATAAATGCCGAACAAAAATCCGAAGATTTTCATTCCTGCGAAAATGACTGATGCCTTTTCCGTTATAGGAGTATCCCCGTATTTATTGATATAATATATGCCGAGCATCCACAGTAATGAAAACATAAATATCATTAGAATTATAGGCATATCCTTTTTGATGATTTTATTGATATTTAATCGCATAGATTATCCCTTGATTACTCCTATAGGCGTCATTTTCGCCACTTTTTTTGCCAATCCTGCGCTGTGGCACACATTGACCACGGATTGAACGTCTTTATATGCATCCGGGGCTTCTTCTGCAAGAGTTTTGTATGATCTTGCCTGTACTGTAATACCTTTGCTGTCCAGTTTGCGGACGACTTCCGCCCCGCTTTCATTTTTCAATGCTTTTGCCCGGGACATTACTCTTCCGGCGCCATGGCATGCTGAGCCCCATGTTTCAGTCATTGCGGATTCAGCGCCTACAAGAAGATAACTTGATGTTCCCATTGTGCCAGGTATCAAAACAGGTATGTCCGGGAAAGAGCGGGTCGCACCTTTTCTGTGTATGAATACTGTTTTGTCGGCATGTTTTTCAAATTTTCCTATGTTGTGGGCTATGTCGTATACGGTTTTTATGCCGAGTTCTTTTACGGTTTTGCCTAATGTTTTGACGAATGTTTCAGTTACCCAGTGAGCAATTATTTGCCTGTTTGCCCATGCGTAATTAGCTGCTGCTGACATAGCGGAGAAATACCTTTTCCCTTCTTCGGAAGAAACAGGCGCACACGCGAGCTGTTTATCCGGCAATTCTATAGAGTATTTCCTTGCTGCTGCCAGCATTGTTTTTGTGTAATCGTCGCATACCTGGTAACCCAACCCTCTGCTGCCGGTGTGTACCATTATGGTAATTTGGCCCGGAAAGATTCCGAATTCCGCGGCCCAAGAGTCATCAAATATTTCAACGACTTTTTGGATTTCAAGAAAATGGTTGCCTGCTCCAAGCGTGCCCAATTGTCCTTTGCCGCGTTCAATAGCCCTGTTGGAAACATTTGAAAAATCCGCTTCAGAAAGACGTCCCGCCTCTTCTATATGCGCTATGTCTTCTATGCTTCCGAACCCGTTTTCTATTGCCCATAGCGCGCCTTTTTCCAGCACCTTTTTTACATTGCCTGAAGAAAGGTTGATCTTTCCGGTTGAGCCGACTCCTGAGGGTATGTTCACAAAAAGTCCTGCTATAAGCTTTTTCAGGCTGCTTTCAATATCTTTTTCCGTGAGTTCTGTGCGGATTAATCTAACGCCGCAGTTTATATCAAAACCAATTCCTCCGGGAGAGATTATGCCTTTTTCTATATCAAATGCCACCACACCTCCTATAGGGAATCCGTATCCCCAGTGAATATCCGGCATAGCCAGAGATTTGCCCAATATTCCGGGCAGAGATGCGACATTTGCAACCTGCTGGCACACATTATCGGAGCATATCTGTTCCAGCATATCTTCGGAAGCGAATATAAGTCCGGGCACGCGCATAGCGGAAGTTTTTTCAAGCTCCCATCTGTAATCATCGATTTTTTTTAATGGATATTGTAGCGACATAATAGTTTATTATCCGTCCCGGCTGCTGCAGCAGAAAGAAATTCTCAACAGTTTCCGCCGGTTATATCTTTGTTTTCCGGTTTTGTTTCGAAGCGCGTTATTTCGCCCACTTTTTCCAATGCTATTTTAGTGCATACAGGTCCGACAATTTCGTATATGATTGTTGTGGCAAGGATAGTTGTAAAAATAACAGGTCCGGCCTGCGGGAAATCTGAACGAACTACCAGAGCGCATCCGAGCGCAACACCTGCCTGAGGTACCAATCCAAGACCTATATATTTCTTGATATTATCCGGCGCACCTGATATATGTCCTCCTAAATAACTGCCCAATGCTTTTCCGATGACCCTATAGATGATATATGCCACCCCTGTGATTCCGATATTTTTCAGCAACCCGATTTCCATATTCGCGCCCGCAAGAACGAAGAACAGCATATAGAGAGGAGGATCCACAGTGGATATAACATCGTAAAATTTAAAACTCTCGTGGTCTATGTTTACAAGCACCGCTCCGAAAAACATATTTGCTAGCAAAACGGAAAAATTAAATCCTATAGCGAGACCCGCGTTGAAAAATACGAATCCGATGCTGTAAATCAAGAATTCCGTTCTTGATTTTATGAATCGTTTGGCTTTTGTCATTAACAGAGCTGTTAAACTGCCCAGTATGAATGCCCCGAATATCTCCGCCCCTGCCGAGAGAATAACTTTTATATAAAAAAGGTTGGATACCGTCTGCCTTACATATATTGCTTTTGATAATGCGAGAGATATGGCAAAGATGATAAGGCACCAAGCGTCGTCTATAGCCACAACCCCAAGCAGTGTGTTTGTAAAATTTCCTTTTGCTTTGTATTCCCGTATGATCATTACAGTGGCCGCTGGAGCTGTGGCTGCTGAAATCGCGCCGAAAAGTATTGCGATATGAAAAGGTTTTTTTAACGCGAGAAATATAAGTGTTACGAGTATCCACGCTCCCATGGCTTCAAGTATGGAAATCCACAGCACAGATGAGCCGATTTTTCTGAAACTTTCAAAAGAAAAATTTCTGCCTATACTGAACGCTATAAATCCGAGCACAACATTTGATATCAATCCCGACGCTGCGAGTATGCTGCCGGATACAACATTTAAAAATGATCCTCCGAGAATAACTCCGAGCAGTAAATAGGCAGTTACAGCCGGAAGATGTATTTTGTTTAGAATCCTTGCTGCCAAAACGCTTGCCAAAAAAATGACTCCTACCGAAAGTATGGTGTTCATAATTTTGTTAAAACTTAAATAAGTCCTTTCTGCCTGAAAACAGTTCTGATTATATCAAAAGTTCCTATCCATCCGACAAGTTGTTTGGTGTCATTCACTATAAGAACTTTATCTATATGATTGACCTGGAGGAATGTGTATGCCTTTTCTACAGATGTTTCTTCTTTGATTGAAAGAAATTTTGTGTCCATAAGATCATCCGCGATATAAAGATATTTCATTTCCGGGGTTATTTCCAGATCAAAAATATTAACCTCAGGATGCTCTATAAAGGATATTGATTTGAAGATTTCCATTTTTGTAGGTTCAAAAATTTCTATGATGTTTTTTAAGGAAATAGTGCCTTTTACAATTCCCGTATCGTCGACTACCGGAATGAGAGGGAAAGTATGGAACTGTTGAAACATATCCAATATTTTCGCGAGTGTCGCGCATGGCTGCACGGTTATGATTTTTTTACACATTATATCTTTCAGTATCATAAAATGCTCCTTAAGAAAGTCGCTGGAAAATAATATTATAACATAATAACTGTCCGCGTTCAACTCTTTTAAACACAAGCAGGCAATTTTCTTGACAAAAATAGATTTTTCAGGTATAATTAAGAAATTATGAAACCGTCATATAATCCAAATGTCAGAAGAAGAAAGAAAAAAGTCGGGTTCAGGGCTAAGATGAAAACTGCCGGCGGCAGGAAGGTATTGAGCCGGCGCAGGAACAAAGGCAGAAAAAATCTTATTCCGAAATGAGCCATGGGCCTTGCCTCTGTCAACAGATTGACCGGCAAAACCGATTTTTCTCTAATCAGAAAAACCGGCAGGAAAATATTTTGCGGGTATATTACGCTATACGTTCTTGAAAACGGAAAAAGGTTTTCCCGTCTGGCCGTAGTGATACCGGCAAAGGTCGCGCATTCCGCACGGAGGCATAGGATAAAAAGATTGTTCAGAGAAGCATTCCGTCGGAATCTTTGTTTTTTTAACCGGCAGGTGGATGTTATAATTCTGCCGGCTAAAGAAATAGCGTCGCTGAATAATTATGCTATGGCTGAATCCGTTTTGATTTCCGGCTTGAAAAAAACAGGGATAATAAATGCTCAAAAAAACATTGATAGCGCTGATAAAAGTGTATAGATATTTTTCAAAGTTTTTTCCTGCAAGATGCAGGTTTTATCCCACTTGTTCAGCTTATTCTTTGGGAGTTGTGGAAAAATACGGAGTATTTAAAGGTCTTTATTTAAGCGCTCTGCGTATTGCCAGATGCCATCCGTGGCATCCGGGCGGATACGACCCGATACCGTGAACTTATGGAAAAACGAACTTTTGCAGCAGTAATTATATCGATTCTTATTCTTTTCGGATGGCAATATTTTTTTGCTCCGAAACATCCGCAAAAACATCTTCAGGATGTTCAGGCGTCTTCACACACTTCAGTGGCTGCGCCTGTTGCTGTTTCATCATCCGCAGCAGTAGTTTTGCCGTCAGGCAGCAGGACACACGATAAAGCCCGTGTTGTTAATATAGAAACTGATTCCGCGATATATGAATTAAGCGAACAGGATGCAGGAATAACCGCCTGTTATTTGAAAGAAAAAGATACCGGAAGAAAAGAAGTCAATCTTGTTTTGCCCGGAAGCAAATTTCTTGAAGACGCAGGCACAGGCGTTTGGGAGTTTGTCGGTAAAGATGCTCATTCCGCTAAATTCGTAACCTCAGCAGGCGATCTGGATATAGAAAAAACATTTATATTCAGGGACGGAGCGTATCTCGCCGATGTGGAGTATCTGATAACCAACAGCGGCAATGAGCAGCGTAACTTTTCAGGTCTGAATATTTCCGCTGGTCCGGGAATAGGCACTGATGCCATCGATGCCAAAGAGAATAAACGTTTAACCCGCGCTGTTTCTTATACAGTCAAAAAAGCCGATAAACTTAAACCCGGAGAATATAGTTTTCCAGGCAAATGGGTGGGTTTGGATAACAGATATTTTCTTTTTGCGATTTTCCGCGACGGCACGGATTTCAACAATATTCATGTATCCGAACGGGATAAACTTCCGGTATTGCGTATAACAACAGGACAGACGCTTTTAAACGCCGGTTCAACAAAGAAGATACATTTATCAGCGTACATCGGGCCCAAAGGATATACCCGTCTCAAAGGCATTAAACTTGACGGTTTCGAGCCGGAACTGGAGAAGGCGGTTGATTTCGGATTTTTTAACGATGTCGGCAAGCTGGCTCTGCTTACCTTAAATTATTTTTATAAACTTACAAGCAATTACGGTTGGTCTATAGTTTTGATTTCCATTATATTGAATATTGTATTTTTCCCTTTGTCAAAGAAATCTTTCCAATCCGCGCAGGCAATGAAATCAATTCAGGGCGAAGTAAAACTTTTACAGGTAAAATATAAAAGCGATCCGAAAAAGATGAATACAGAGGTATGGAATTTGTATAAATCCAAGGGTGTTAATCCATTCAGCGGATGTTTTCCTATGCTTATTCAATTGCCGATCTTTTGGGCGCTTTTCACTATGTTGAGAAACGCATACGAATTGCGCGGTGCTCCATGGATTTTCTGGATTAATGATCTCTCCAGACCGGATGTGTTGTTTACAATAAGCGGTTTCGGTGTCCCGGTTCTTCCTATAATAATGGGTCTGGGCATGTTTGTTCAACAGTGGATGACTACATCCTCTGCGGATCCCACTCAAAAGCAGCTGATGTTTTTAATGCCTATAATATTTACAATAATGTTTATCAGTTTTCCTTCAGGCTTGGTTCTTTATTGGCTTACGAACAGCACAATAACCATAGTAGAGCAGTATTTTATGATGAAAAAGATAGCGGTTAAGTGATATATCGGAGGCAGTGTCTTATGAAAAAAGAAATAGAAACTACAGGAAACTGTATCGAGGAAGCGATACAAAAAGGTCTTGATCAACTGAATATAAAAAAAGAGAATGTGGATATAGACATTATTGATGAAGGCAAATCCGGCCTTTTCGGGCTTGTAGGAGCGTCTCCGGCGAAGGTCAGGATTTCGTTGAAGGCGGAATGTTCTTCAGACGCATCTTTACAGGAAATTTCCGCTAAAGATACCGAGCACAACCCGGAAACAGTAAAATCTGAAATTGAAAAGATAGTTTCAGGGATTCTGAAACGAATGGATTTCAAAGCAGATGTGTCCACTAAATATGAAGGCAATTGTTACGAGGTAAAAATATCATCGGACGACAGCGCACTTCTTATAGGACGGGGCGGGCAGACCTTGGGTTCTCTTGAATTTATTACAAGGCTGATTCTAAACAAAAGAGGATTTCGTTCCGCCAGAGTTGTGGTTAATATAAATGATTATTTAGAGCAAAAGCGTGAAAAACTAATAGAACAAGCAAAGCAACTTGCTGAAAAGGTCAAACTATCCGGAGAGCAGGTTTTTATGGATCTGCCTGCAGGCGAAAGAAGAATAGTTCATCTTGTTTTAAAAGACGAACAAGGTATAGAAACCATTTCCGAAGGGGAAGGCCGTCACCGCAAACTAATTATCAGACGGAAAAAATAATATTCGGTGAATACGGAAATTAACGATACCATAGCGGCAATATCCACCTGTTTCGGTGAAGCCGGCATAGGCATTATCAGATTAAGCGGACCTGACGCGTTTTCTGTTGTTTCACGATTTTTTCATCCATGCGGAAAACTTTCCATAGACGAATTTCCCTCGCATACTGTTCACTTAGGTAAAATTCTTGATAAAGAAAAATTGATTGACGAGGCCCTTCTTACAGTGATGAAATCTCCCAAATCCTATACAGGCGAGAATATGGCTGAAATTTCATGCCACGGCGGAGTATATATATTGCGCAAAACCCTTGAGATGTGTTTGGAAAACGGCGCAAGGCAGGCAGAGCCAGGCGAGTTTACTAAAAGGGCGTTTCTGAACGGCAAGATTGATCTGTCTCAGGCAGAGGCTGTATGCGATGTTATAAAAGCAAAAACGGAATCCGCTCTTTCCTGCGCGGCCCAGCAGCTGCAGGGTTCTCTCAGAATATTTGTAGATGAACAGAAACGAAAGATTGTGGACTTGTTGGCAACAATAGAGGCCGGAATTGATTATTCTGAGGATGATATAGAAAGTTGCAGTATGCCGGAAATAATATCCGCAATTCTTACATCGGAAAAAAGCATAGAAAATATAATTTCAACATTCCATATAGGCAAAATATTCAAAGAGGGCGTAAAAACCGCGATTATAGGGAAACCCAATGTCGGCAAGTCCTCTCTGTTAAATATCCTTTCAGGTTCGGACAGGGCAATAGTTACGGAAATTCCCGGGACGACCAGGGATTTGATAGAAGAAACTGTAAGCATACGCGGGATACCTTTGATCCTTGTTGATACCGCAGGTATCAGGCAGCACACATCTGATGCCGTTGAAAAGATAGGGGTGGAACGCGCGATGAACGCCGCAAATTACGCTGACCTTGTTCTATTTGTTGCGGACGCTTCCCGTCCGTTGACTGCTGACGACGAAAAAATAGCGGAATGCCTTGTTTCTAAAAAGGTGATACTTGTCCTTAATAAATCGGATTTACCGGGAAAAATAACAGATATAGAAGATTTAGGAGTAAACGCTCCTTCAGTAAAGATATCCGCGCTAAAAAATACAGGCATAGAGGAACTCAAAACCGCGATTTACGGAGTGTGCGTATCTGAGGATATTAATTTAGGCGGTTTTTTGCTTACAAATATCAGGCACAAAACTCTTTTGGAGAATGTGTTAAAATCTTTAAGCTCCGCGCGCGCAGCGGCATTGAAAGGTATGTCTGAGGAGTTTATAGCGCTTGATTTGCGTGCCGCTCTTGACTACCTTGGAAAAATTACCGGCGAGGTTACCACGGAAGATATACTTGGTGTTATATTTTCCCGCTTTTGTGTTGGTAAATAGAAGTAATATTTTTATAAGCGGTTATTTATATACGGCTTAAGCATCAGCACAGTTTCCCTATTCCAGTTATTGAGTTTTTTTACAACTTAAAATTATTTATTTTTTTCTTGACTGAATATGCTTTTTTTATTAATATAATAAATAATTTATATTTAAAAAAATTTTATATATAATAATAAAATAATAACCAAAACTTCCCAATAGATTTTTTTATGCGGTATTTTATTGAAAATCGCCTGGTTTTTTTGAATATAAATTGCCTAACGGGTGTTAAGATATGATAAAAGTACTTGTTGTTGAGGATAATTTAGGTGATATATTACTGCTTGAAGAGATGCTTTTAGATGTTCCGCTGATTAAGTTTGAGCTGGAAAAAGCGCACTGTCTTTCGGCTGCCTTGGAAAGGCTTTTGAAAGGCGGGATCGATGTTGTTTTGCTCGACCTTACTCTTCCCGACAGCATTGGTATAGAAACTTTCGCTTTGCTTCGGCAGCGGATACCGGATGTGCCTGTAGTTATATTAACCGGATTGGATGACGAATTACTCGCCAAAGAAGCAGTCCGGCAGGGTGTTCAGGATTATCTTGTCAAGGGACATATAAACAGCAAAGCCCTGGAGCGCTCTTTAGTTTATGCCATAGAACGGCAAAGATTACACGAAGAAGTACTTACGCTTTCATTAGTGGACGAACTTACCGGATTATATAACAGAAGGGGATTGTTTACTCTCGGCAGACAGCAAATGAAAGTGGCCCTCGTAATGCAAAAGAACCTCTGTGTTCTGTTTATAGATTTAAACAGAATGAAATGGATAAATGACAGTTTCGGGCATTCAGCAGGGGATTCGGCCTTGCGCGAGGCCGCCGACATTCAAAGAGACACTTTTAGAGATGCGGATATAATATCAAGATTTGGAGGAGATGAGTTCGTTATTCTTGCGTTGGATATTTTACCTGCGAACATCCAGATTATTTTGAATCGTCTTAAAACGAATCTTGACAAAATAAATTCCTCGCCGAACAGACAATTCCAGTTGTCGTTCAGCATAGGATATGTTCATTTTGATCCCTCCAATCCGCTTTCATTGAACGAATTGATTGATCGTGCGGATAAACTCATGTACGAACATAAGATGTTGAATAAGAAACTGCGGTCAGAATCTATTTAACAAGGTATAATTTACAAAAATTTTATGTATATTTATATCTATTGATATTGGATTTGCGGAAAATTATCGGTATCAGTGGAATTAAAATATTGATAATTCGTGAAATTTTTTTATATTTTTATAAGATTTCTTCATTGCTATAGGTTAATAATGTTTAGAAAAATTCCCTTTATATTTTTGGTGTTCACAGTGTTTTTTGTTGCCAGGTTAACGGCAGAGGTTTCTTCTCCGCTTTTTGGCAAAGTGATTGTGGTTGATCCCGGACATGGAGCGAAAAACAGAAAAGGCCGAATTGTAAATGCAGGATGTGCGAGTCCGTCAGGTTATCTTGAAAGAGACAGAGCGGTTGTTATAGGAGAAACACTTGGTCGCCAATTCCTGTTAAAAGGCGCCACCGTTTATTTTACAAGAGACAAAAATAATTTTTGGCGTATCGCAGAAACTCAAAAAATGGACAATAAAACCAGAGCGGAATTTGCCAACAACAAAAATGCGGATATTTTTATTAGAATTCATCTTAACTGGTCGCCGGACAAAAAACATAGAGGCGCGCTTGTGTTATGGTACAAAGAGGATTCGCGGGGGATTGCCGCTTTAATAGCGGAAAATATAAAACAAAAAGGGGTGATTTTAGAAGGTGTCAGGAAGCAGCATCTTGTGGGCTTTGAATTCGCAAAGGTCCCGGCTGTGCTTGTGGAGTACGGGTATCTTTCTAATAAAGAAGATGAACAACTTATTAAAAGCGACGATTACGCGGCAAAAATATCATCCTCTATTGTAGATGCCGTTGAAAAATATTTCAAAGATAAAAATTAAAATTATGTATAATTATCCGCAAAAATTCGATATCATAGTTGTAGGCGCCGGACATGCCGGTTGTGAAGCCGCGCTGGCGTCAGCGCGTGCCGGATTAAAGACGCTGCTTCTTACAATAAACGCAGACACTATCGCTCAGATGTCCTGTAATCCTTCAATCGGAGGGGTGGCAAAAGGACAGATTGTTAGAGAAATAGACGCTCTGGGCGGTGAAATGGCGAAAAATACAGATAAAAGCGGATTACAATTCCGTATTCTCAATGCTTCAAAAGGTCCCGCGGTGCGTTCTCCGCGCGCTCAATGCGATAAGAAACTGTACCAGTTTACCATGAAACATACCATTGAAAAGCAGAAAAATCTTATGCTGGTGCAAGCGGAAATCACGGATTTAGTTACAAACGGCAAAAGGGTAACTGGTGTGATAGCCAACCCGGGGATAAAATTTTGCTGCGATGCCGTAATTGTTACCACAGGCACATTTCTTAAAGGATTGATACATATAGGCGAAAGTACATTTAACGCCGGCCGCTTCGGTGAATTTGCTGCGATGAAGTTGTCTGATTCCCTGATGAAACTCGGATTCGCAGTGGAGCGTCTTAAAACAGGCACTCCTCCGCGCATCAATGCCAGAACAGTGGATTATTCCAAATGTACGCGCCAGCCGGGAGACCGGCCAGCTGTGCCATTTTCACATTTTACAAAAGAAATAAAACAGGAACAACTGGATTGCTGGCTCACATATACCAATAGCGATACCCATGCGATTATATCGGCTAATTTTCACCGTGCTCCGCTTTTTTCAGGGCAGATCAAAGGCATAGGACCAAGGTACTGTCCGTCAATAGAAGATAAGGTAAAAAAGTTTCCTCAAAAAATACGCCACCAGATATTTTTGGAGCCTGAGGGATACTCTACGGAGGAGGTTTATTGCAACGGTATAGCTACGAGTTTGCCGTATGATGTGCAGAATGAAATGATTCATACCATAAAAGGACTCGAGCATTGCGAAATGATAAGGCCCGGTTATGCAATAGAATATGATTATTGTCCGCCTACGCAGTTGAAAAACACGCTGGAAACAAAAAAGGTTGACGGTCTATTCTTTGCCGGACAGATTAACGGCACCTCGGGATATGAAGAAGCAGCCGGGCAGGGTTTAGTTGCTGCTATCAACGCGGTATCAAAAATAAAAAATATAGAGCCTCTTGTCCTTGAACGGGATGAGGCTTATATAGGCGTGCTTATAGATGATTTGATTACCAAAGGCGTGCTGGACCCGTACAGAATGTTTACTTCCCGCGCGGAATACAGATTGCTTTTGCGCGCTGATAACGCGGATCTGCGTCTTATGGAATACGGACATGCATACAGACTTATACCGCAGAATATTTACGATAGATTTGTTGAATACAGAACAGCTGTAAGAGAAAAAGATCTTTCCTGGGAAGGCAATGAAGATATGTTTCCGTGGGATAAGCGAAAGGTTATAGCGGAAATAGAGATAGAAACCAAATACGCCGGGTACATAAAAAGACAAAAAGCAGATGTTGAAAAATTTAAAAAATTTGAAAGGAAACATATTCCGGAAAATTTTAATTATGAAAAAATCACGGGGCTTCGCACCGAAAGCAAATTAAAACTGATGCAGATTCGTCCGATTTCTCTCGGGCAGGCGTCCAGAATTTCCGGTGTGACTCCCGCTGACATCAGCATACTTCATGTATGGCTGACTAAATGGCCGCGGCATGATAGAGAATAACTTATATATTTCAGAGTCGTTAGATGAACTGGATATCGAACCTGTTTTTATTGTGCCGTATAGAAACTTATTCGGCGCAGAGAAGACAATTAAATTTTATGAAGTGCATTTAGAATACAGAAACCTGTTTAATAAGAAAAGAGAAGTGGCATACGATAGAATAATATCTGTCGGATGCGTTAAATCGCGGATATTCATTAAGATAAAAGGGAGCTTATTTGCTCTTGCGCTGCGCGGCGTAGAAAACGCTTCCTCTGTGTGCAGGAAAATAAGGGAAGTCGCCGGTTTGAACAATGAAAAGAGAACTTGCTGAGCAGCTTTTTCGCGGAGCGGAGATTCTTGATATTTATATAGATGAGGAAATGCTTGCCAAATTTTCTTTGTATCTTGAGGAATTGCTTGCATGGAACACAAAGATCAATCTTATGGGAAATGTCGCGGATATAGATATAATAACAAAACATTTTCTTGATTCCTTAAGTGTCTTAAAAGTTTTGAAACAAAAGATTCCGCTTGAACAAAGATTTTCTTTAATTGATATCGGCACCGGCGCCGGTTTCCCGGGCATCCCGATGAAAATTGCATGGGATAATATGGAACTTACACTTGCGGATTCTTCCGGCAAAAAGACGGAGTTTTTAAGGCATATATTGAAAAAGATTGGCGTACCCGCTAAGGTTATTAGTGAAAGAGCGGAGATTATGGCTGCTATGCCGGATTATTGCGGCAGATTTGATGTTGTCACAGCCAGAGCAGTTGCCTCTCCTGAACGTTTGATTAAAATCCTTTCCAGATTGTTAAAGGATACGGGTATTCTCGTTTTGCCTGTAAGCAAAAAAACAGTATCTGAAACAGGGAGTAATCAAAAATATGCGGTATACGATGTTCCTGAAGAATTGCTTCCCGGCAGGAGTGTCATAATTATGCGTAAGGCGGATATTGTATGAAAAATCTGATTGTGAAATGGTGCGTGAATATTATCGCTCTTTCCGTTGTTGTGTATCTGGTGCCCGGTATATATATAGAACGATGGCAAACCGCGATAGCAGCCGGCATACTTCTTGCTTTTCTTAATACATTTTTGAAACCGATTTTATTATTTTTAACGCTTCCGTTCAATATTCTAACGCTCGGTTTATTCACTCTTATTGTGAACGGGATTATATTTTTTCTTGTTTCCAAACTTGTATCTGGTTTCACGCTCGCGAGTTTTTGGAATGCTGTGTTGGGTTCGATTTTTTTCAGCATAGTGAGCTTTTTTCTGAATATTATGGTTATGCCTTCCAGACCAAATGTTGTGCGGCGCTACGATACGGATGATATCGACGAAAGAAAATATAAAGATGTTATAGACGTAGAGGCAAAGGATGAAAACTGAGGAAAGCTCTGAAAACGAATTTTTCGATGTGGCGGTTATCGGCGCAGGTCCTGCCGGATGTATGGCCGCAATCCAGGCAGGCAAAGCGCGGAAGTCAGTAGTCCTGTTGGAACGGAACTCAGAGATAGGTAAAAAACTTCTTCTTACTGGAAAGGGAAGATGTAATGTAAGTAATTCCGCAGGAGTATGCGACTTGGCGGCTCGTTTTGCGCGTCACGGCGGATTTTACAGGCATGCGTTTACAAGATTTTCTTCAGGCAATCTGTCCCGATTTTTTGCCGCCTCGGGTTTGTCTCTTAAAACCGAACGACAAGGAAGGATTTTTCCGGTTACTGATAAGGCATCTTCAGTAAATGAGGTTCTGGAAAAAGAAATGCGCGCTGCAGGCGTTAATATATATTTTAATACGCGCGTTATTTCAGTAACAAAAAGTAAAGGATCTTTTAAATTAACAGTCGAGGGCATAGACCGGGATATATATGCCCGAAATGTAATAGTTGCCACAGGAGGCTGTTCATATACGGGCACAGGTTCTACAGGAGACGGATTTTTGTTTGCGAGAAGCTTTGGTCATGACATAGAAGAACTTTTTCCTGCCCTTGTTCCGCTGACAGTCAAAGAGGAATGGGTGAAAACCCTGCAAGGCCTGACTCTTAAAAATATAAGAATTGTTTTTGAGTGTATAAAAAAGAAGATAGTTTCAGACATCGGAGAATGCATGTTTACTCATTTCGGGATATCCGGTCCCCTTGTGCTTGATTTAAGCGGAGAAATTCTTCCGTATGTTATAAAAAACGGGAGTGTGAATGCTTATATTGATGTGAAACCCGGTTTGGCGCTGGAACAGTTGGAAAGCAAATTTTTAAAGGAGTTTGTTACAAAAGGGAATATGGATTTAAAAAATTATCTTGGTACCATTCTTCCTCATCGTCTTGCCGTTATATTTCCTGAAATCGCAGGTATTTTGCCGGGTAAAAAGCTGAATCAGATTACGCGTCCTGAAAGAAAGGCACTTGCGGTTTTTTTGAAAAAATTGTCTTTTACGATTGACGGCTCCCTGCCGTTAAACAGAGCGATGGTTACAGCAGGCGGAGTTTCTATTAAACAAATAGACGCGAAAAGTATGGAGTCAAAAAAGGTCTTCGGCCTGTATTTTGCCGGTGAGGTTATTGCCGGGCATGCCCCGAGCGGAGGATATAATTTACAGCAGGCCTTTTCAACCGGGTACCTGGCTGGAGAAAATGCCGCGTTAAGCCGCGCGGAAGGGGAAGGTAATGATTAGAAAAATATTTTTGCCGGATGTCATCTTAACCGCCTTGATAATTATGCTGTTTTCTTCAAACATCCTTTTGGCATATAGAGCCTCCTACATGGCAAAGGTTTCCGAATTGTTCAGGGAAGCAAATAGAAGAAACGATTTGATAATGCTTACTTCGCAGCCGGATTCCCCGCACGGAGCAGCAGTGAACTCCTTGAAAACCCAGGATATATATTTAAATTTTGTGAAAGGACAAAAACCCGGCAGAGAGATTGTTCCTGAAAAATATCTTAATCTGGCTGATTTTGAAAAACTTAAAAAACAAGTTCCTCAAAAAATCGGAATAAGGAATCATGCGGATTTTGCCTATTTGTTTGCCGGTATGGGGGAAGGAAATGTTTTTGGAGTTGTAGGATATGTTTATGATGTTTTCACTTTGAAGGGGAACCAATGTTCCGTGCCGCACGGACATGATGAACATTGTGAAGGAGAAGAAATTTACGGCGTGATAATAGGTTTTAATTCTTCCGTAGCTTCAAGACTAAGGACAGGGAAGCAGGGGCTTAGCGATTCTGTGATCGCAAAAACGGTTATAGCGGAAATCAATCCCGCGCATATCGATTCGGGCACTGTAAAATGGAATTTTGAGTTATTAAACGGCATTATAGGTTCCCCTGTGAAAATTCACGGACAGCTGATATACGATAATGTTGATGCTTCTTTATCCGGTTACTCTAATATGGAGACGCCGCATAATTTACCCGGAAGAAATATATTCTGGGAATTAAGTCCTGTAACAGAATTTTATATCTGCAAAAGCAGTGTTCCGCCGACTGTGTTTTCCGAAGAGTGGAAAGCTCTGGAAGATATTTATTACGAAAAGGATAAATAATGAACTGGTTGTTTTATGCCTTGTTATGCGCTTTTTTTTACGGTATAGAAGCTGTGTACCTTAAATATCTTCATAAAAAGGGAATCGAAGAGAATACTCTTATCTGCGCGATGTTTTTGTATGCTCTGCCGTTACTTTTTATTCCGGCATCTATCCATGGATTCCGCGAAGTAAAATCAGTCTTTTGGATTGTTCTTGTTTTTGTCGCCGTGGGTAACGGGCTGGGCTTTTATTTTTATTCCAAAGCGATAAAAAATACCGATGTCTCTCTTGCGGCCCCGGTGCTTTCTATTTCTCCGCTCGTTGTAGTGTTTTTTTCATGGATATTTTTAATGGAACTTCCTCCGGCAAAAGGTTTTGCCGGCATGCTTTGTATAGTGATCGGGTTGGCGTTTCTTACTGCTGGCTCGCAAGGCCTCAATATTGTGGAGTTTATAAAAAATAGAGGGGTGAAATTTGCGCTGATTACCGTATTGATCTGGGGAATAGTCGCAAGTATCGATAAAGTAGCGCTTGGTTATTCCGCCCCTATGGTTTATCCGTTTATTTCTGCGTCTGCCATATCTGCTGTATATCTTTTTTTCGCAAAGGTATCGTTGAAAAATATTTTCAGGAAAGAGACATTCGGTTTATTCGCGTGTCTGGGTTTTATTAACGCCGGACTTTTTTTAACGCATATGCTTGCGTTAAATACCGGGTATGTTTCTTATGTTATAGCAATCAAACGCAGCGGCGTGCTTATATCTATAATTGTGGGCAAGTTTATTTTTAAAGAAAAACAGTCCGGACTAAGGGCAATAGCGTCATTATTTATCCTTTTGGGGCTTTATTTCTTGTCGGGTTGAAACAGTATGCTGGATTTGTCATTTTTCACTTTACTTTTGTCTGTAATTTAACTATTATTATTTAGATAATTAATTAAAAATACGGCTGTTCGGGGATATTGCTATTTCCCCATATTTATAAAAAATTGATATACCAGCCGGCCGATCTGGAGCATTTATCGGTATTGCGAGTTTGCGTTCCGCGCGGAGTTTATATATGAGAGCATTTGCCAAAGCACAAGCTGGCGATTCTGTAAAGGTTCACTATGTTTGCCGCTTGAAAGAAGGCGCTGTTTGCGATAATTCTTTTGATCGGGAACCTATAGTTTTTAGAATAGGAGAACATAAATTCTTGAGAAGTTTTGAAACCGCAGTAATCGGGATGTCTCCAGGGGAAACTAAGATTATAACTCTTCCTCCGGAAGAAGCATATGGAGTATATTCCGACGATATGGTAATAGCGGTTGACAGAGCAAAATTTGCTTCATCCGAGAATCTTGAACCCGGAGCATCAGTGGATATCGGTGAAATGGATGGCCCTGTAATAACCGTAAGGGTTGTCAGTGTCGGTGCGGATACAGTCACTTTGGACGGCAATCATCCTCTGGCCGGATGTTCATTGGTTTTTGAGATAAAATTATTGGAGATTTTATCAGTCATTTGTGAGAATTGAACGCTGTGTTTTTCAGCTTTATCTTGGAATGACGGTGCCGCTACAGGATTTTTCTCACCGGCGCAACAGTGCTCGGAACGACTATGTTTTTTATGCAGTCCCGCACTTGTGACCTGTCATCTTGTCGGGAACGCCGGATGAAACAAAGTATCCAGCAGTTTATTCCGGCATTGCGTTCTGCGTATAAAATTCCGGTAAGGGATTGCAGTTTTGTTTGGCATATATTAAGCCGTTCGTTGCGGCAATGTTTCGGTTTGCCGTATAAATTTTAAATATTTATTGTTCGGGAGGATTTGATTTTATTATGATAGATATAAAAATAGTCAGAGAAAATCCGGATTTGCTCGAAAGGGCTTTGAAGAACAGGAATTCTAAATTTGAACTTCAGGAAATAATTTCTCTTGACACGGGATATAGGAAACTCTTAAAAGAAAACGAAGAATTAAAATCGCAAAGGAACAAAGCGTCCGCCGAAATTTCCTCTAATCCGCCGGATAAGCAGGCATTGATATTACAGATGCAGGAGATAAAGCAAAAGATTAAATCCGGTGAAGAAAAGGTTAAACAAATGGACTCTGAACTTACGGAAAAGTTGCTTTATATGCCCAATATTCCGGATTCGTCAGTTCCTGTAGGAAAATCAGCGGAAGATAATGTTGTTGTGGGCGTCTGCGGTGTGCCGAAACAATATGATTTTAAACCTCTTGATCACCATCTTATAGGAGAAGCTTTGCGTATTTTGGATTTTTCCACAGCGGCAAAAATATCCGGCAGCAGGTTTGCTGTGCTTGTTGGAGATGGAGCCCGTCTTGAAAGGGCTTTAATAAATTTTATGATTGATGTTCATACGGGCGGAGGATATAAGGAAATATTCCCGCCGTTTGTAGTCGACAAAAAATGTCTCACAGGCACCGGACAACTGCCGAAATTCGAGGAAGAACTTTATAAATGCAGCGATAACGAATATCTGATTCCTACAGCGGAAGTTCCGCTTACCAATATGCACAGGGAAGAAATACTTGATTATGAATCTCTTCCCCTAAAATATGTCGCGTACACGGCATGTTTTCGCCGTGAAGCCGGTTCCTACGGTAAAGATACTCGCGGATTGATAAGAAATCACCAATTTGATAAGATAGAACTTGTCAAGTTTTCCGCTCCGGAAAAATCGTTTGAAGAACTTGAAAAAATGGTTTTTGATGCCTGCGAGGTCCTTAAACGTCTGGAAATCCCTTACAGAGTGGTATTGTTATGTTCCGGGGATATGGGTTTTTCTTCTGCAAAAACCTATGATCTGGAAGTTTGGATGCCGGGCGAAAGCAAATGGCGTGAAATATCTTCAGTATCGAATTGTACTGATTTTCAGGCGCGTAGAATAAACTGCAAAATGAGGAGAGAAAAAAAACTGGAATTGGTTCATACCCTTAACGGTTCCGGTGTCGCAGTCGGACGATTGTTTGCCGCGATTCTTGAAAATTATCAAAATAAGGACGGGTCTGTTACAATACCCTCAGCACTCGTAAAATATTTTGGAAAAGAAAAAATTGCGTAATGGAAACTGAAACGAAAAAATGTCCATATTGCGCGGAAGAAATAAAATTTGAAGCCATAAAATGCAGATACTGCGGCAGTATGCTTCAGCCGGTTGATTCTCTTCCTTTGCCGCGTGAAGCCGGGTTCGGAGACAGTAAAACATCTCCGATCAGATTGAAACAGGTATCCGCGGATATAAATCCTGCGGTAAGAATCGTACTTTTCGCGCTTACCTTTGTTATCCCCATTGTCGGCATAATTGCCGGAATTATTTACCGCTCCAAGACCAATCCTAAAACAAAAAAGTCTGGAAATACCTTATTATTTTTCGGCATATTGATGCTTGTCGTAAATTTTATTTTGGGCGCGGTTGTTGTAAAAGGCGCGCTTGAACAATATCGCAACATAAACGAGATGGTGAGAGAAATGGACGGCGTGTTTCAGCAGTAAAGAGATAGTGTCGTTTTTTTATGCCGCAGGATTTATTTGCGTCTTCTTTTTAAAAAACTTTCCAGAGTTTTCATATCCATGCAGTTTAACAAATTATTTTTTTCCAGCCAGCCGCGTCTTGCCATAAATACTCCCAATTTCATATAATTTAACTGTTCCGCGGAATGGGAATCGGTGCCTATGGCAAGAGTCACCTTTTTTTCCTTTGCCTTTCTGCACCAGATGTCCGGCAGATCCAATCTGTCCGGGGACGCGTTTATTTCAAGGGCGACTCCATAATCGGCCGCCGCCTGTATAATCTCATCAAGATTTACGGCATACGGCTCCCTTCTATTTAGAAGTCGGCCTGTGGGGTGCGCTATTATATGCACGTATTTGTTTTTGATGGCTTGAATTATCCGCCGGGTAATGCTTCGTTCGTCCTGTTTAAATCCGGTATGTATAGCAGCGATCACTATGTCAAGTTCTTTTAAAATTTCATCGGGATAGTCCAAAGCGCCGTCGGCAAGTATGTCGGTTTCCGAACCGCATAACAATTTTATTTTTCTGAGTGGTCCATTAAAATTTCGTATTTCGTCAATCTTTTTGTAAAGAATTTCCGCCGTTACCCCGTTGGCAACTTTAAGAGATACAGAATGGTCGCATATCCCGGCCCATAAGTATCCGGTTTCTTCCGCTTTCCCCGCGATTTCGCGGATCGCCATATTGCCGTCGGAATATTTTGAATGTATATGTGTATCTCCCAGTATGTCCGGCAAATCCACGAGATTCGGAAGCGCGCCCTGCCCTGCGGCTTCTATTTCACCCGCATCCTCGCGCATTTCCGGCGGGATGAAAGAAAGATGCATCTTTTCGTATATTTCGGATTCTGTGTCGCCTCCGATTTTTCTACCGTCCATCAGATCGAAGATACCGTATTCGTTTATTTTATAGCCCGCTTCTTTTGCGAATCCGCGCAGGGATATATTATGTTTTTTCGAACCGGTAAAATATTGCAGCGCAGAACCGTACTCGCTTTTATCCACTATCCTCAAATCCGCCTGTATGCCCCTGGATGTGATTATGCTTGATTTAGTTTCTCCTTTTGCGAGTACCCGCTCTCCGATAGAACAGAATTTTTCAATAGTTTGCACTGGGGTTTTCGAAACACACAGTATATCGATATCGCGCACAGTTTCCGTTCTTCTTCTTAAACTTCCGGCCTCGGATATATCCGTTATTCCAGTGTTTTTTATTTCCGCGATAATGCTTTCCGCAGTTTCCAGCGCTGTTGACAGGAGCATCCTTTGAGTTCCTTTTTCATAAAGTTCTATTCCTTTAAGGATATTTTCTTCCGTTTTTATTCCCAGAGTTTCAATGTCTCTTATCCTGCCCTGGAGTGCAGCTTCTTTCAATTCTGAAATATTTTTTACGCCGAGCGAGTCGTAAAAAAGTCTCGCCTTTTTGGGGCCTATGGATTGTATCGACATTATTTCCATTATTCCGGCAGGGAATTCCTCTTTAAGATTTTCAAGGTACTGTATTTTGCCTGTGGATATGTATTCTTCAATTTTTTCGCGGATGCCGGTTCCGATTCCCGGGATTTTTTCTTTATTTTTTATTTTTTCCGTTATATCGTCGGTAAGAGATGAAATGTTGGATGCCGCATTCTCGTATGCCCGTATTTTAAATAGGTTTTCGCCTTTTAAAGCAAGAAACTCAGCTATTTCGTAAAGCAGTTTGGATATTTCCGAGTTACGCATTTATATATTTTACATAAAGTAACACGGTTTGGCAAGTATCCAGTCCCGTATTTTATTTGACTTTTTCCGTTTTATTTATAAAATACATAAATTAACAGTCTGTTCCACCGATATTAAAAATAATATTTCTTAAACGAATTGAGGCATAAATAATGAAGATAATCACAGACAAAATTTTATTTAAAACAACTGGAAATTGCGATATAGTCAATATAACTGAAGAAGTGGATGCCATACTTAAAAAATCCGGTATAAAAAACGGTTTGCTTAATGTTTTTATTCCAGGCGCCACAGGAGCCATAACCACCATAGAATATGAGCCGGGTTTGGCCGGCGATTTTCAGAATTTATTAAAAACAATAGTTGTGGAAAAAGACAATTACGGCCATAATATAACGCACTCCGACGGCAATGCCACTTCTCATCTCAGGGCTTCGCTTGTGGGACCCTCTTTGTCTGTGCCTGTTGATGCCGGCAAAATGACTTTAGGCGTCTGGCAAAACATAATATTCGTGGATATGGATAACCGTGAGCGCGACAGGGAAATAATAGTTAAAATAATAGGAGAATAGCTGCCGTTCTTTTAGCCGTTCATTAGTAAAAAAATAAATATTAAAGGAGCTGAAATGAAAAAAATAATTCCGTTTGCTTTAATCTGTTTCACGATGCTTGTTCAATCCGCTTTTGTAGATGCTCAAGATGGCGATAAATACGCTATGGCAGATGAACTTTTAACTTTGATGAAAATGCAAAGTAATATAGAAGAGTCATTTTCTATGGCGAAGAATCTGGTTATGTCCCAATCCGTAAAAAGGATGCATGATTCGGATGATGATGCGCATGCTGACATTTCCAGCGGCACCGCAAATATGTTGGATGTTATAATGAATGAGTTTAAGTGGGAAAAGGTTAAAGACGAGTATATTTCTCTTTACGCGGACGCTTATACGGAAGAGGAACTTGCAGGCATCATTGCTTTTTATAAAACTCCCGCAGGGCAGGCATTTGCCAATAAAAGTCCTGATTTGGGAAAACGCGCCGTTGATTTCAATCAGGCTCGTATGGCAAAAATTATGCCGCAAATCAAGGAAATGATTAGAGAGCAGAGAAAATCTTTAAGAAACCAGCAGCCGCGTGCTCCGGAGCGTGCGCCGGAGAAAGATAAATAGAATCTGTATAATGGTGAATTTATGCTTATAGGAATAATGTCTGATTCGCATGACAATCTGGTCAATATAAAAAAGGCCGTTGCCCTATTCAACGATAAAAAAGTCGGACTGGTAATTCACTGCGGAGATTTTGTTTCCCCTTTTATAGCGCAGGAATTTGAGAAGTTGGATATGCAACTTGTAGGGGTGTTCGGCAATAACGACGGCGACAAACCTTATCTGCTTGAAAGATTTGCCAAAATAGGGGAATTGCATCAGGATCCATTTGAAATAAACATAGCGGACAGGAAAATCGTGATCATGCATCAGCCGAAATTCATAGAAGAATTAATCGCCTGCGACAGATATGACGCGGTAATTTACGGGCACACTCACAAGATAGACATAAGAAAAGACAAATCTCTGACAATTAATCCCGGGGAAACCGGCGGCTGGCTTACAGGTAAAAGCAGTGTTGTTATTTTGGATACACAGACGCTCTCGCCGCAACTGGTTTATTTGTAATTTCGATTTTCAAAGATGCTTGCTCAGAAATTTTTTAACCGCCTCTTCCGCGAGCGCTCCGACAAACTGATCTATTATCTCTCCGTTGCGGAACAATTTCACGTTCGGTATGGACATTATGGCATATTTGCTTGCCACTGCCATATTTTCATCTACATTTACTTTGGCTAATATGAATTTCCCGGCGAAATCAGTTTCCAGTTTTTCAAGCACAGGTCCGAGCATACGGCATGGCCCGCACCACGCGGCCCAAAAATCCACAAGAACAGGCACTGTTTTCGATTTGGCAATAACTTCGGCGTCAAAATTCGCATCTTTTACATCTATCATAATTAACCTCCGGATTTAATTTTTATTTTTCAGCAGGATTTTTATTTTCTTTTCAAGCGTTTCACCGCTGATTTTCCCCATTTGTTTAAATGCGATATCTCCGTTTTTATCTATTATATAAGTTGCCGGTATGCCCACAACATCTTTATATTTTCCGAGTATCTCTCTCGTCCCTGCCAGAACAGTGTAGTTTATGGACTTTTTGGCCACAAAATCCTTTAAATCATCCGGATTTCTTTCGAAAGCCACAGCCACTATTTCCACTCCTTTTTCTCTGTAATCCTTGGTAATTTTTATAAAATCTGCTATTTCAGTCTGGCAGTGAGGGCACCATGTTGCCCAGAAATTCAATATTGTGACATTGTTTTTTGTTTCAGAAAGCCGGAAGATCGTGCCGTCTATGCGCGGCAGCGCGAAATCCGGGGCATTACCCCATTTTTCCTCTTTTGACGCTGTTCCGGATTCTTTGGTTAAAGAAACCGTCTTTTGTTTTTTAGGAACATTTTTTGTTTTGGTTGCCACATCTGTCTTGGAATAACCTGTGGCGCAAAGCAAACCGATAAGTAAAATTACTGTTTGATACAGAGCGGGCATCTTTTTCATTTCAGCTCCTTTTTACTGTATAGGCATCCGCAATAATTTTGTCTGTATAGCCCGTAATTCTCCGCCATTAGGGATGTTTTTTTAAAACCGTCTTTCTTTTTGAAATTTGCCGGAAAAAACAATTGATTACCTATAAAAGATCCGAGATCATTTATAATTTCGGAGTTTTTATAAGGACTTACCGATAATGTTGTGGTGAAATAATCAAAATTTTCCTGTTCAGCGGTTATAAAGGTTTTGGCTAACCGCAGTTTAAAACATGCGTAACATCTTTTTCCGCCTTCCTTTTCATTTTCCAGCCCTTTTGTCGTTTTATACCAGATATCCTCTTTTTCTTCGTGAGTTATTAAAGGCAATTTAAGAATGTCTGCTATTTTTTTAGTGTTCTCGAAGCGTTTTTCGTATTCATTTTTCGGCTGTATATTTGGATTGTAAAAATAACCCGTAACTTCAAATCCCTGTTCGCGCAAATATTGTACCGGATATCCAGCGCATACTCCGCAACAAATATGCAGCAATATTTTTTTTGATGCCATATTTCAGTAAACGGTTCCTTTTATAATGTCAATATATTTGTGCGCAGACATCGCTGCGACTGCCCCGTCTGAACTTGCTGTTATTGCCTGTTTTAGCGGTGTGACCCTGCAATCCCCGCCGGCATAAATTCCCTCAACTGACGTATTCATGCCGGGTCCGGTGATTATGTATCCGGCATCGTCTCTGTTAAGCAGTTCCCCTGCAAATCCGGTGTTCGGTTTCCAGCCGATAAAAACAAACACCCCGTCGCAAGGTATATCTTTTTTTTCGTTTGTCGCGATATTTTTTATTGTTACTGATTTTATAGTATTGTCTCCGGAGATGCTTTCCACAACTGAATTCCACAGGAAACTCACTTTTTTTTCCGCGAATATTTTATCCTGCAGAAACTTTTTAGCGCGCAATCTATCCCGTCTGTGAATCAGCAATATTTTTTCCGCAAATTTTGTTAAAAAAAGAGAATTTTGTATTGCCGAATCCCCTCCGCCGACAACAACAACAGTTTTATTTTTAAAAAACGGCGCGTCGCAAACCGCGCAATGTGAAATTCCTCTTCCGAAATAGGTTTCTTCTCCGGGCACTCCCAGTTTTCCGGGACTCGCTCCTGTGGCGATAATTACGGAAAGGGCTTTATAGGTTTTTTCTTCTCCTGTAACCAAAAATTCTTTATTCTTTCCATCCCCTGTCTGCCGTATGCCGGTAACTTTGGAGGATTCGAATTTCGCGCCGAATTTCGATGCCTGTTTTTTTAGATTTTCAATAAATAAATATCCCGGTATCCCTTCCGTTAATCCCGGAAAGTTTTCTATCCTGTCTGTCAAGCTTATTTGGCTGCGGGACGAAATATCTTCAAGGACCAGATTGTTCAAACCAGTTCTGGAAGCATATACGGCAGCAGATATTCCCGCCGGCCCGGCTCCGATTATTATTGTGTCCAATATTATATCTGTCATAATGCAAATAATACCAAAAAAATATATTTTGTAAAGCAAAAACTTTTAAATTTAATAAAAGACTTCTTCTTTACTATATATCTTGTACTTGATTTTTTCATTCGTTTTGTTAAAATACTTATCGTGAAGATATTAATTTTGAGATTAAGTTCTATGGGCGACATAATGCTTGCTACCCCGCTTATAAGGTGCCTTAAAAAAAAATATCCGGATTCCCGCATCGATTTTCTGGTAAGAAAAAATTTTGTTCAAGTGCTTGCCGGCAACCCGTACATAGACAACTTGCTGGTTTATGAATCCGATTTTTTTCATATCGTCAAAAAAATAAAAGCCGCCGGATATGATTATATTATAAATATTCACTGCAGCTTTTTAAGCAATTTAATCTGCCTTTTTTCAGGTTCAAAGGTGCTTAGGTATAAAGATTATTTTATTCATAGATTTTTGCTTGTGGAATTCGGGCTTAATCTTTACAGAGAAAAGATTCCGGTATTTAAAAGATATATGTCTGCAGCGCGCAGGATAGGTGTGGAATATGACGGCCAGGGATTGGATTTTTTCCTGCCGAATTCCGTTGCCGAATCCCTTCATGGCGAATCTGGGGAGAAATATATGGGAATTTGTCCGGTGGCTGTATGGAATACGAAAAGATGGCCGTCTGAAAATTTTGTCGGTTTGGCTAAATTGGCAGCGGAGAAACGATCTGCCAGAGTATTGATTTTCGGAGGCAAAAAGGACTACGATTATTGCGAAAATATACGCAAAGAAATAGATGGCGATACGATAAATCTTTGCGGTATAGATATAAACGAGAGCGCTGCGTATCTTAAGAAATGTAAAATCCTTGTTACGAACGATACCGGATTGATGCATGTCGCGCGCGCGTTAAAGATTCCTGTGGCTGCTTTGTTTGGACCTACTGTCGAGGAATTCGGCTTTTTCCCGGAAGGCGCGGATGCTAAAATATTTCAAAAAAAACTCTCCTGCAGACCGTGTTCTACCAAAGGTTCAAAAAAATGTCCGCTGGGAACTTTTTTATGCATGAAAGGCATTTCCGTTGAGGAGGTATTTCAGTACTGTGCTTCTTATTTATAATATCCTCGTAGGTTTCGCTTTTATTTTTATACTTCCATTTGTTATCTGGAAATATAAAGCCGGATTTTTTAAAAAGGTGTCGATCGGATTGAACGAAAGGTTTGGATTGTATAATATTCCTCAGGGGAAATATATTCTTCTGCATGCCTCATCTGTGGGAGAATTGAAAACTGTTGAAATTTTTGTTCGCGGAATCAAAAAAAGATTTCCGGAAAAGCGGATTATAATACTGACTATGACTCCTTACGGGTATAGGTATGCCTACGATAACCGTCTTGGAGACGAGGTTGCATTCGCACCCATAGATATTCCGTTTTTTGTTGAACGGGTGTTTAATAAAATTACTCCGGAAATGCTTATTTTGGTGGAAAGCGAACTCTGGCCGAATCTTATATTTTCGGCAAAAGGCAAGGGCGCGAAGATAGTTTCAATAAATGCCAGGATGTCGGATAGAAGTTTCAAAAGATACGGATTTATCAGAGAGTTTATGAGCGAAATAGTCAATTCTCTGGATCTGATCTGCGCCAGGGAAAATTCCGACGCCGAAAAATTCAGTTATCTCGGTTACGGCAGGGCAAAGGTCAAAAAAACGGGGAATATGAAATATGACGGGCTGTTGTCCGGAAGGCCTGTCCCTCAAAAAATGCCTGAGGATTTCGGGTTTTCTTCCGAAGATATGATATTGGTTGCGGGCAGCACGCGCGATAACGAAGAAGAGGTGGTATTATGGGCATATAAAAATCTTTTTAAAGATATTCCTAATCTTAAAATTATAATTGCTCCGAGGTACCCGGAAAGATGCAAAGATGTTGCTGCGCTGCTTCAAAAAATAGGAATAACCTTTGTTGAACGTTCTGCGTTTAAAGATAATGTGTCTTTTCACGGCAAACAGTGCTTGCTGCTGGATACTATCGGGGAACTGGCAGCCGCGTATTCAACCGCAAGCGTAGTCTTTGTCGGAGGAAGTTTGTACCCCGGCGCCGGCGGGCATAATATTCTCGAGCCTGCTGCTCTCGGTAAGGCTGTGGTTTTTGGCAAATATATGTCGAATTTTAAAGAGCCGTCCGAATCCTTGGTTGCTGCCTCTGCCGCGTATATTGCCTATGACAAAGAAGATCTGTATAATAAATTGCTGCAACTGCTCAATAACGAACAGACTCGGAACGAGTGCGGCGCCAGAGCAAGAAATATCGTTCATAACCAGGTGGGAGCAACAGAACGCAATATTGAAATAATTTCAGATATGCTTACAATGAGCTAATTCCCAATGGAACAAAAAAACTTCTGTCGTAAAATTTTATGTTTTCAACGGTTCATTTGCCGGATTGTCGTATGCGGCGTTTCAAAAAATGTGTTAAAATGAAAAGTTTTATCAATGGTCTCCGGATTATATTTTTGATATTATGTCTGTATTTAATAGGAAAGTTCGCGTATAGCCGATACGATTTCCCGTATGCCGGCGCAGGGGATATTGCGGGCTATGATATGCAGCCTGTGGATTTTGCCGGATTTGCTTTAGGCATGAGAAGAATTTTCGCGGATATTACATGGATAAAAACACTGCAGTATTACGGTGGAGAAGGATATGATGACATTGTTGCCGGCGAAAGCTATAAAAAATACGAGAACGACCCGCACCGCCGCGGCGAATACGGGAGATACAGCCGTTTTTTGGATATGTGCAGAAAAACCGTAAAATTCGACCCGCATTTTACGTATGTTTATCTTTTCGGCAGTTCTTCGCTGGCATGGAATCTTACCCGCTATGACGAAGCATTGGAACTTTTAAATGAAGGTATAGAACACAATCCGCATTATTATCCGTTTCATATTTATGCCGCGGCGATAGTTTATGCCAAAGAAAATAATTATGCCCGTGTTATTGAAAAGTTGGAACTTGCTGTAAAATATCCGGACTGTCCATTTGAAGTAAAGGTAATACTTGGAAATATCTATGAAAAGAACGGCAGGTTTGCTGATTCCGCCGAAATATGGCTTGGCATAATGGAAAATTCTCGCAATAAAGCGCATATAGCCCGCGCGCAAAAAAAATTGCAAGAATTGCTCGAAAACGGTAAAAATTTACAAAACGAAAAATCTATCAATGAGCTATCTAGGCACTAAAAAGGGAATTCGTTCTTTTTGCCATGGAAATATACTTGATGAATTATTCGGCAATCCAGTGCCTGATAAAGCTGTTTTCTGGTGTAAAAGTCAAAATATTTTTTTT
>MWCF01000028.1 GCA_002069855.1 Elusimicrobia bacterium ADurb.Bin231
ACTTCGCTACAACCACAGCGCCTGTGCGTTTTTTACCGTTCGCGGATTCCACAAGATAAATATAAACACCGGATTCGACTATATTGCCATCGTCGTCTGTGCCGTCCCAGTTATCCATATTCTCTACAGATTTAACCTTTTTGCCGGTAATATTATATATCTCTATCTTTGTAATGGCAGACTCGCATTGAAATTGTATTCTGTCGTTGCATCCATCCTTTGTCGCAGGAGTAATAAACTTTTCAACAGGGGTGGGTTTAACAGGTATTACCCCTGCAGGGAAAAGAGCGAACAAAGTAAAATGATTGACATAAGCAGACAATGTTTTTTTAGCTGTGTCAACCGGATTATCTTTGTCGACATAATCGCTTATGTATTTCCATCCAAAACCGTCCCACCAGAACATTCTTAAATCCTTTTCCTGAACCTGAGTATGCGTATCAACAACACCGTCGTTATTTTCGTCAAGATATTTTAAAGTAATCAAAACCGGCTGGTCAAATTTCAAATTATCAGGTCCAAAGTCAAAACAAACCAACGGAGCCGTGCTCCCTGAAGCGATCATGTCCGTCTGTTCGTTTTCAAAAGCGAGAGGCGGAGGATTGGCATCACCCGGATAACCTCTCTGTTCAATTGTAATAACGGCATCTCCGGTTAACGCCAAAGACGGAATCACTATAGAAGTATCGCCGTCGTCGGAATTCCCGTCTGGAACTGTAAGTGTGCCGCCGGATGCGCGCGTAATCTGATCTTCAGTTATAAATGTTACGGTAGCAATATAAACAGCTGAGACAGAATTACCGCCGTCATGAACCTTTATTTCATATTCAAGTTCTCCATAATTATGACCTGCGGATATGCCCGCTTTTAAACAATCAGCAATAAAACCGGCTGGTATTGCAGCAGTTCCGGAATATGAATGTCCTCCGTTCAAAGAGGTGTCAAATGCCGCTGACGTCCAGGAACCCAGCACGGAAACGCCGTATCTCCTATAAAACATAGTTATACTGTCTATTTTACCTGCGGATGTTTTGGAAACATCTCTGTAATCGTTTGCCGTTACATCTATATAAACGTTGCCTCCGAGGCTGTTGATTTTATATATAGCGGATACGTCGAGCAGCGGAGCGGCGGAGTCCATTTCTGCTTTTTTCTCCTGTGAGATTTCCGACCCGAATTTATAAACATCGGAAGTTGTTATTACATAATAATATGTGGCCATGGTGCCTATGGATCTTTCGCTGTTAACAACGGTTGAATTGTCTCTGTAACTGTAATTGTCTATATTTGTGTTTGCCGGCACTCTGTCAACATAATAATATGAACCTCCGGGCCAGGTACTTCTAAAAATATTATAATACTCAGCTGTATATTTGTCAGCTGAACCTTTCCACGAAATATCTATAAACTTTGAATATTGATCATTGCCGGAAACTGTGGAATAATAAAGCACATAAGAACATGCGGCTAAATCCGTAGGAGGAAGAACGCGGCGCATTTTGGCTAAGTTTACCTTACCCGTGGCAACCCTGTCTTCATTATATGCCCACACACTGAAATAATGAGTGGTATTGGAAAAAGGATGAGTGAACATTTTTGTCGTGTCTGTTAAACCGTCGGAATAAACCACTTGCTGTTCCGCTTCCGCAAAATTCGAGGTAGAAGAAATTATTATTCCGTATTTTGTGCCTGCGGGATTGGTATTCGCGTTCCACGACAAAGTTACACCTGTATGCGTAAGGTCTCCTGAAATATCAAAGCCCGACGGTATCGAAGCCAATGTATAAGTTGAAACTGCAATTGATTCATCTGTTATTATTCCCTGACCGTTCTTAGCAATTACATTGAAAGTATATTGAACATTTGTGGACAGACCGATTACATATGTGCCATCCCACTGGCTTTTGAGATTATAATCCGGTGCAGTAATAAGAACGCCATCTGAACGACGCACATATTTAACCCCGCTCCCAGCAGCTGCGGCTATCTTTATCGCGTACGAAGTATTTGACGGGTTGCCTGCAGAACTGATGTGAACACTCATACTTGTAATCGCTACATCAAGAAAAGACAGCGGATCAGGGACAGATGCCAGTGTCTGGGAAGAAAAGATATTAGAATATACAGTAACGACACCGGTTTGATTCCTTGCTCTGATTCTAAAATGGTAAACAGTATCCGGAGATAAATTGAATATGGTGGTGGCAGCGGCTGTAAGTCCTTCATTAAAATAAATTTTGTGGACCATAGGATCAAATGACGGAGACACTGTGGAACAATCTACTTCATATTGGGTGTATGAAGGATTGCCATTGCCAGTCCAATTAACTGTTATACTGGATGTGCCTATATTGCCGATGGAGGAAATTTGCGGCACAGCTGCAAGAGTGTATGTGGAAACAGGCGCTGTCCAAGAAGAATATACGGAATTCAACGCGCCGGCAGTAACTGTATAACTCGTGTTCGGTATCAAACCGCCTAAAGCGGATGCCCCTTGCCATAAATCAAACCGCGCTCCCCCTGTGCTCGGAGACATCTGATACATCCATGAATAAACATCTGTATACGGACCCGTAGCCAGAACTATGCTTGTCAAATTATTTATATTGTGTTCGTTATTGTTGAACCGCCATTGTATCGACGTGGATCCTATCAGAGAAGTGGCTGTCAAATTTATCGGCACTTCCACCGGTCCGTACAGCGTTTTCGTGCTGCCTGATATATGCGCGGTTGCTATTCCGTTATTGTTATACGCCCAAACACGGAAATAATATGTCGTATGTTCATATAAATCAAAAAATGTAGTGGTATTATTAGTAAGCGCCGCGGTGAACCCCACAGTCGTAACAATAGTCGTAAAACTGGAAAATGTAGAATACGCGATTCCATATCGTGTATAACCGGGATTTGTGTTATTTGACCAGCTTAAAGTAACGCTTGAATATGCTATCCCGGTAAATGATAAATCAGACGGCACAGCTGCAAGAGTGTATGTGGAAACAGGCGCTGTCCAAGAAGAATATACGGAATTCAACGCGCCGGCAGTAACTGTATAACTCGTGTTCGGTATCAAACCGCCTAAAGCGGATGCCCCTTGCCATAAATCAAACCGCGCTCCCCCTGTGCTCGGAGACATCTGATACATCCATGAATAAACATCTGTATACGGACCCGTAGCCAGAACTATGCTTGTCAAATTATTTATATTGTGTTCGTTATTGTTGAACCGCCATTGTATCGACGTGGATCCTATCAGAGAAGTGGCTGTCAAATTTATCGGCACTTCCACCGGTCCGTACAGCGTTTTCGTGCTGCCTGATATATGCGCGGTTGCTACTCCGTTATTGTTATACGCCCATAACCTGAACCAGAATGTAGTATTTTCAAGATCAGCGAAATCAAATGTTTTAGTTTGAAGAATCAAATTGCCGGAATATGACAAGGTTGTTACTATAGTAGAAAAATTTGAAAATGTAGAATAAGAAATCCCGTAATGAGTGCCATAAGGGTTGGTTTCCCCGGACCAAAATAATGTAATGCTTGAATAGGTAACTGCGAAATTCAGATTAGCCGGAACATCGGCAAGAGTGGATAAAGACGCTACAGGAGAAGCATCTGTTTCAATATTATTTTGATTTTTTGCTATAGCGGAAAAATTATACATTGTGTTGGTTGACAATCCTATTACCGATTTATTGCCCCAATACGAATCTATGAAAAAAATCTTTGATAATCCAAGAGTCCCGTTATCCTGAACGAAATAATCCGCTGCTCCGCTGCTGACTTTAATAGCATAAGTGGTCCACGCGGGATTGCTGTTTACATTTATATCACAATTGATTCCTGTTAACCCGTTATTGGAAAGAGTCGGGGCTGAAGGAATGTTCGACAAGGTATATGTAGATATAGAAGCATTATATCCGGATTCCACAGAATTGCCATTGCGCGCTTTTACCCGGTAATAATAAAGTTTGTCCGCATCCAAAATGGAATGAACCGTATTTAAACTTGTTGTGGTGGTTAATATGCTCCAAGAGCTACCATCTCCGGATGTTTCCACTATATAGGTTGTACCAGGCGGATTTGGATTCCCGTTAGCAGTCCATGAAACTGCTATACTATTGTTTTTAACGGTCCCTACGCTCAATGGACCCGGAATACCTGCTAATGTGTATAAGTTACCGGAGGCAAAAGTTGTTTCAGCCAAATCTCCGTTACGCGCCTTTACGCTGAATGTGTACTGAGTATTCGAAGACAAACCAGTAACATATTGATTGCCCCATTCCCCGTCTTTTCTCCATACAGCGGAAGAACCTACGCTTCCATCCGGCTGAACATACTTATCCGAATATCCGCCGCCGTCAATCTTTATAGCAAATTCCGTTATTGACGGATTGGAATTGGGATTGATATTCACATACATATCATTGGATAAATTATTCGTTAGAGTAGGTGATGCCGGTATGTTGGCTGCTGTATATGCGTGAGTGCTGATTGTCCCTGAACATTTCACGCCATCTCCGTTACGAGCTGAGACATGAAGTATATGGAGTGAATTTACAGGAAGACCGGTTTGCGGCCAGGTGGTCCCTGTGTCTGTCGTACCGGACGAAACAGCTGCTGTATTTCCGTAAGCGTAATCCGTCTGACTGCCTCCGCTGGTCCATTCCCATGTAATAGATGCGGTACCAATCGTAGAATGGCGTGGATTTATAGCCTGATTCGCCAGTGTCCATATAGACGCCGAACCGGAGTAAGCAGATACTACTTCCGAAACATTTTTGGCTATTACTGCAAAAGTATATTGCGTATTAGCAGTTAAACCTGTAACCAATTTATTACTGCCCCAAGAAGCATAAGTTTGATAAACCGCTGATCCGCTGACTGTCCCGTTTGCTTGTATGAACTTATTTGAGTATCCGCCGCCGTTTATCCTTATTGCGTAAACCGTGTCCGCTGAATTGCCGTTTTCATTTATGTCCACAGTCAATTGCGACAACGAGACAACGCCCAGAGTAGGCACGCCGGGCGTAGATGCGCGCGTGTAAGTGGAATAAATATTTGAATATGTTTCATTGCCTGCGGTTACAGTTGTAACGTGTCTCGCGTAAAGCACATTCGCGGAAAGTCCCGTTTCTGTAATGCTTGTTTTAACACCTATGCCGGCAGATGCCACACTACCTTTAACGGAATGAACTTCATCATGAAGATAATATGTACTTGTAGAAGAGGCAGTCCACTCCCATTTAACGCTATTCGCGTTTACAGTAACAGACATAAAATCCGAGGGATTGCCTACAATAAAGGTTTGTAATCCGAAGCAAAATACTACAAATGATATAAGAAATGAAAAAATACGAAAATTTTTTTTGAATGATAAGCGCAAGATATTGTACAATTGGTTTTCCATTAAAATCCTTAAGTAAACCGTAATATTGTTTCTGCCCTGTTTATTACAACGCCTTTACCACTCCAAACTTTATATTTTTAATAATTATAAAATAAAAATTTAAAAAAGTCAAGCAATGGAACTGAACTTTTGTTTCATATATTGTATTACTTCTTCTTTTTGGAAAAAGGTTCGCGTTCAGGTTTGACAAAAAAAGTATCTCCATCAGTATATATAGTAACATCCCCGTGCCTGTCGGTCCTGAAAGTTTCTATTCCGGCATCGGAAAGTTTTGCCAGTATGCCTGAATACGGATGACCGAAATTATTGTATTTCCCGACTGAAATCACAGCGCATTCAGGAGCGACCAATCCCAAAAATTCGTCACTTGTGGAAGTGGATGAACCGTGGTGCCCTACTTTGAGTATTATGGACTCGATTTTATCGCCGTAATGTTTCATTATATTTTCTTCAGCCTCATATTCGCTGTCTCCGGTAAAAAGAAAACTAACCTCTCTGTGAACGAGCCGTAAAACTATGGAATTATTATTTTCATTTTCAAAAAGAAAATCTTTAGGGGGAGAAAGCACATCTATCTTTACAGAAGGGTCCAGATTGATAGTCATTCCCTGTCTTAGCAGACACCCGGCAATGTTTTTTCGTTTCATCGTTTGATGCAGAGTGCGATATTCCGGCTGTTCCGATTCAAGCGAATTTTCATATACTATGCTTGTGGGAATTTTATCCAATACCGCAGACATACCGCCTATATGGTCGCCGTCCGCATGAGTTGCAATAACGCAATCCAGCCGTTTAACTTTATTTTTTATCAGAAAAGGAAGAATAACGGCTGCGCCGGGGTCATAACTGCTTTCCTTCCATGCAGGTATTCCTCCTGCATCAATAAGCATGGTCTTACCGTTAGGCATCTTCAAAAATATAGCGTCTCCCTGTCCCACATCAAGAAATGTTACCTCAAGCTCCGGAACGGAGGCGAGTATAAATGAGAGATTAAATAACGAGGCAAGAAGAAAACAGAATAATTTGTTAAATATTTTCATTTTGCGAATCCGAGTGCCTGTAAAGCATACGTTTCGCCGTCCGTGGAAATAAATATTGTCCCCTCTTTATCTGTACGATGAAGTTCGATGCCGTAGTCCTCGTACCTTTTGAGTATGCTTTTTCTCGGCAAATGGAACCTATTCAAGCGTCCAACGCATATAATAGCAACTTCAGGCTGTACAGTTTCAAGAAAAATATCGGTAGAAGAGGTGGTGGATCCGTGATGCGCGACTTTCATTATTATGGCGGACAACTCGTCTTTCCTGTAGTTGCTTACAACATCATATTCCGCTATATCCTCCATATCTCCGGTCAAAAGAAATGAAATATCGTTGTAAACCATCCTTATCACTATTGAATTATTATTGGGATCTTCGTACAGATTATTTCTTCTGGGCGAAAGTACCTTGACGGACAATGCGGGATCCCAGTTTAATTTATCGTCCTTTTGCACGATTTTATACTTTATCTTTTTTGAGTTTATTACCCTCATGAATCTTTCATAATATGGTGAAGGATAAACGAATCCGGTATCCAAAACTTCTCCAACCGGAATATCTTTTAATACACTTACAAGACCTCCGATATGATCTCCATGCGGGTGCGTAGCCACTATTACATCTATTTTTTTCACATTCTGTCTTTTAAGAAAAGGAATAATTATTTCTTTACCCGCGTCAAACGCAGATTCCGCGGGACCGCCGTCAATAAGAATGTTTTTTCCAGACGGAGTCTTTATAAAAACAGCGTCTCCCTGTCCCACATCAAGAAAATATACATACATATCGCTGCCTTTTTTCGCAGAAACGAAATCCGGCATCAAAAGACCACAAATAAATAATGCCGGTATAAAAAAAACATGAATACGCCGCAATTTAATAAAAATTTTATTGAAATTATTCATAATCTTTTACATTCTAATTCCTATGCTTATTCTATGAACCAGCCCGAAATCGCCTGCGCCGGCAAACGAGTAATCGAGCATATAATCATTGGATTCAGTATATATTATTCCAAATCCGAGAGTAACAGGTTCCAACCCTGACAAATCCTCTAAAAATAACCTGTATCCGCATCTTAAAGTAAATATATCTGAAAAGTAATATTCCGCGCCCACACCAGCTGTAGTGTCGGCGTCTTTAGGAATATCCGCTGCTGCGCATAGAATAATCTTCTCATTAAATATCTTGGAAGAAGCGCCGGCGCGTATAAGAAACGGCATATCGGATTCTTCACCGGGACCCATTGTGCCACCGATATTCATAACTGATACGCCCAGATTTACAGGCATATCCATTATATGCGCCAGATACATAAACGCGGCATCAGCGGCAAACCCGGTTCCGGATTCTGTATCTATCTTCTCCTGAACAAACTTAACAGTGCCTCCAAGAGAAAGTTTTTTCGTAATGCCGGCTCCGATTCCAATTGAAACAGCGGCGTCCTGTACTGAATATGTGCCCAGTTTTTCTTTTGTTTCGCCTCTTTTATCAATAGTTCCGGAATTTAAATATACTACGCCTATTCCAGCGGAAATCTTTTTGCCTAAGGGTATAGAGCAAGACAGATTACCGAGAGAAATATTATCATAAAGCGAATTGTATGATGCTGACACCTCTTTCCATGAAACAGATGAAAGTCCGGAAACATTCCAGAAAATAGCGGAAGAATCATTGGATAAACCGGAAAAAGCATTCCCGAGAGCAGCGGCGCGCGCTCCTACCGGTATTTTAAGAAATTCCGCGGCGGAAGTGCCGGCTTCCGCGTAAACAGATCCGCACAAGAAAAATATTCCCAAAGAGAGAGAAACCAATAGTTTCATAATTCTGTATTTCATTTGGCCACCTTAAGCACCGCAAACTTTTCTGTTTTAAAAACGGTTTTATCAGGGGTAACTGCTTTAATCTTTGCGATATAAAGACCGCTGGCGACCTTTTCTCCGGCATCATTGTCGCAATTCCACACAACCTCATTATAAATTCCTGGAACAAAATCCGGCAGAATTTCTTTTATGGGAGTACCTGTGACATTATAAATTGTTATTTCAACGGAATTTACCGACGAAGAAAGTTCAAACCCTATATTTGTTCTATCGCTTGCCGGAGAAGGATATACCGCAACATTTTCTATCGCCTTTTTTGAATAAGTCGTTACCGGACCTGCCCGGCTGTATAATCTTTGAAATTCCTCATAAAAAAGTTTGGCAATGCCTGTTGAATAAATAATTACAGTATTCTCGTCATTTTGTTCATTAGCGGATTCGCTCCAGTTATGGGAACCGGTTATGACTCTCGCTTTCGCGGTAAAAGGATCAATGACTGCAAATTTATGGTGAAGTTTGTATGTAACGCTTTTTACATTGGTATTAAAAGATACTGCGGCGCCGGCTGCTCTCAAAGCTACATATTCTTCATTATTATCTGCCGAAGTCATATCAAGAACACCGCATACGGAAACACCTTTTTGCATTGCAAACAATAAAGATTCTCTTATATCATCTGAAGAAAAACTGAAATGACAAAAATTTATTTTTTCCAGAGCGCCGGTTATCTGATTGTTGCCTTTTATCTCGTTTATAATAGCTGTATTAGTGCGCATCGGCGAAGAATACGGCGAAAAATAGATCTTTACCTTAACGCCGTTAATATATTCCGTTTTTCCGTTATTGGTTATAAGAGTTTTATGGGAACCGAAAACCCCTGCGGTCGTGGTGGTGGAAGGACGCGGGAACATTTCATTAAATTCATTCTCATATATTTTGGCAATTGAGGTCGAACGCATTATTACAACATTGTTGTTGTTTTTAAAAGTGCAATTCTCCGTGGTATTCCATGACCCCGTCCAAACAGAGGAATCTTTCAGCACACAAAATTTATTATGCATCAGCCCCGACGGAGAGGCCTTTTCATAGCGTATTTTTATCTGTTGCAGAACAGGTATGTTAAACCCGAACACGTCGGAGGGTATATCGGAATTTGTTCTGCTTACGATTAAATATACAGTACACCCGCGGTTAAGCGCGGAATTTAACGCCGCAGTAACCGTAGTATTGTTGATATCAAAAAAAGCAGCATATATTTCCGTATCTGAAGCAGCATCTACATACTGCTTAAATCTGAAATCCAGACCAGGAGAATTGGCGTCTTGCGTGCCAGTAGGGTTATTAAAATACACCTCAAAACCGGGTGGTACATCGGCATAAACACAAGAAACGGAAAAAAAGAAGAAAATGAAAAGTTTTTTCAACCACTTTGTTTTCATACGCGTATCCTCATTAAATTTTAAAAATCCGAATTACAAGGGAGCGAACTCGTATTTATCTTACCGCAAACAAAAACCTTCATTCCGCGACACTGCGTTCAGGACGACAACGCCTTTTCTTATTCTACCCGGTTTTTGCCGGCATACTGACGGCTGCGAATGTTACAACTAATATTTTTCCAATGCGGCTTTTTGCAGTTTTTTTATTCTTTCCAGAGCGGCGGAACGCGCCTTGATGTCAGGTTTCAATGTAATTTCAAACCACATCCCTTCGCGCACGGGAAAACGAAAATGCCTCTTCGGCAAATACATCTCGCCGCCTTTTTCCACGGTTAAAACTACAATCCCGCGATCCTCTATACGGTCAACAACGGCTTTCATGCTGTCCTCCTGGGAAATTATCCCTTTTGCACTTTCTCCGCGTAACTTCTATAGAACGCCGCTCTTTCATCTAAATCTTTGATATCTTTTCTCGGAACTATAATTACATTGTCGCCGGCCGGTTTGTCAAACGACTGCTCTACGAACAATTTCACAATCGCCGCAGGGACGGAATACAGAACATCAAAAGGATCCTGCTTCTTTTTTCCTTCAGCTATATCCTTGGTTCGCGCAAGAGTTCTTTGAAAATTATCTTTTATAAGTTCCATTATTTTTATCACATTCGGAGAAAAAGAAGAAAAATCCATATCCTGTATAGGATTAGCCCACAAATTTATTGATTTAAGTTCCTTCAATTCCTTTTCGTCCAGTTTCGCGGGCGGTTCGAAATATACAAGTTTTATATTGTACGGCATCCCTGCGTAAAGAGGATCAGGATTTTCCATAGTAACAGGAGAACGATATTCCAGATCAGTATTCACTCCGTTATAAAACACGCTGTACCCGCCGCGTAGATATTTATCTGTAAGTTGATTCACAGTCCACCATGAAAGACAGCTTTCCCACGGACTGAAACACGGACCAAAAGACTTAAAAAGAAGATACCTTATATTATCGCAGGAAATATTCACCACATTGGAAAGTTCTTTATAAAATGTGGATTTTCCGCACCCTGCGGCTCCTATGGGAATTATCAAAACTGGTTTTTCGGTAACAAGTGTACTCTCGTCCCATCTGCTGTTGTTTGTTAATGATTCCTTAATAAAATTTTGCAGATGATATGTCCCCTTTTCGTATAATGTGTAAAGTTCAAATCCTGTAACCTGAGCTTCTATACAAGCCAGCAATGTATTTACAATCGCGTAAGGATTCAGATCGAAACAATTATTGAACACCTCAAGGTCCATAACAGCTTTATCCAAATCCGGAACCTTTTTGGCAATATATTTATTTTCCTTTTGATTGACGAGAAAAATAGGAGTGTTATAAATATTTTTTGCTTCTTTCAGCGCGCTTAACGGATCAACACGCGACAGCACAGCTTCTATGATATTATGAAGACAAATATATACATCCTTTTCAAACAACAAAGAATTTTCATTTTCCACAATTTTCAAAAGTTTTTCAAGACCGTATTTTGTAGCAACCTTTCTTATTATTGCCTTAGTCTCTCTGTTATATCTAAGCTGATTTTGAGCCATACACACCTCCGTACTATTTTTTATCTCCTGAAATTTTAAGTTCGGCAAACTCTTTTTTTATAGACGATATAAGGTTTTTTCTATCGACATCCGGCAGAAAGAGAGCTCCCGCCGCATTGATAACTACAGTATAAAGATCTTCCGGCAAAAACCTCAATCTGTTGACAAAAATATCAAATTCATCGCTTAATTCTATGCCACTGACGGATCTGTCATCTGTATTCAGCGTCACATTAAGACCACGTTTATAAAATTCCGTCACAGGATGGGACTCCGCGTCTTTTACTACATTAGTTTGAATATTTGAAGTTATGCACACCTCTATAGGTACCTGTTTTACTTTTAATTCGTTAAGAAGTTTTTCATCTTTAATAAGATTTGTTCCGTGCCCTATTCTGGAAGCGCCTATAGAAATCGCCTCCCTGATACTTTCCGGCCCGCTTGCTTCTCCTGCATGTATCGTAAAAGGAATTTTATATTTCTTAGCCATACTGAAATGACCTGAAAAATCTCTTGTCGGATACCTGGACTCGTCTCCGGCAAGATCAAGAGCCACAACTCCATTATCTTTGAACAAAGAAGCAAGTTCAACTGTAGCAAGATTTATTTCATCTGTAAAAGAACGCAGGCAGCACAGTATAAGTCCGGTGTCTATACCGAAATCTTTGCTGCCCTGTTTTAATCCAGACAAACATGTGCTCACGACATCCTTCATATTAAATGTTTCTGTGGATTGAAGAAACGGCGCAAACCTGACTTCAAGATATCTGACATTTTCTTTCGCGCAATCCTCGCACAATTCGTAGGAGATGCGTTCCACCGCCTCCGGAGTATTCAAAAAAGGCAGGTAAAAATCAAAAACCTTTAAAAATTCCGTAAGGGTATGACATTCAGAAGATACACTTACATATTTTTTTAAATCTCCGGCAGACAGCACATTGTCCGGGAACTTAAAATTTTTCTTTTTGGCAAGTTCCAATATCGTCTGCGGCCTGACGGAACCATCCAGATGACAATGCAGATCCACTTTCGGAATCTTTCGTAGTATATCCTTTGATACCATCATTCCTCGCTTTCTTCAAGGCAAGCTTCTTCCCTGTTTTCAGCATCTGCGGAGGATTTCGATTCCCGCACTTTTTTTGAAGGCACATCTTTGGATTTTTTTATAGATTTTCCTTTTTTTTGCGAGGATGACTTCTTTATATTCTGCGCCTGAATCTTTGAAAGTTTTTCCTGCGCGCGTTCGATTTTTTTTGAATCCGGATAAGTTTCTATAAACTTCTTGTAAGCGGCTATGGCATTATCTTTATCCTTCATTTTCTCGTAGCAACCGCCTATGGCAAACTGGGCATCAGCGCTTTTCGGGGAATCCGGGTATTTTTCCAAAACAGTTTTATACATCTGCAGCGCTTCCGGATACTGTTTCTTTTTACTTGAATAAAGCGACCCGAGCTGCATATACGCATCAACGGCCTTTTTCTTCTCAGGGAACTCTTTAACCAATACATTAAATTCGTTTATCGCGTTATCGTAATCCTTCAATCTTACATAACAAACGCCTATATTGTAATGAGCCTCGCTGGATTCCTGAATGGCCGGAAACTTTTCCAGAAATTTCTTATAGGCAGAGATTGCTTCCGTATATTGTTTTTCTCTCTGCAAAAGCTTTGCTTCCCTGTATAATAAAATGTCTTCTGCAGCGAGAAATATAGGAGCAAGCATCATAGTTACGACAAACGCAATCATAAACCTTTTCATAAACCGCCTCCTTTAATAATATTCTTGATTTCCGCAGAAATCTTTTCCATTTTTGGTATAAGATGGTCTGTACCAGGAGTATCAGTATCAACAACAATCACAGGAACCTTAAGAGATTTTAATAAAGCATCTTTGTCATCATTGAGATAGGTTTTTTCCATTTCTTCTCTTGATACCAGATGATCATCCGTGCCTTTTGCAAGAGCTGCTTCATGTCTTGCGACATTGCGAGACCAGCATGTTTCAAACGAACAATCAATATAAATTACCACGGAATTATTTATTATGGTATCACTGAAATTAGCCATTGATTCTACGTAATTCGGCCGGGAAAATTCTATAAAAACAACTCTATCTTCTTTTTGCAACTTAAGGACATCGTCGTTCACTTGTTTAAGTATTTCGTTCCATATTCCGTTGTCTGTAACCTTATATCCTCCGTCTGAGGTTCTGCGGCAATGTTTCCATTCCCCTGTAGTGTCATCTTTCTGAAAAATCGCCCATAATTTCGGAAAATCATCAACTCTTATAAAATCGTTATACATTCCTTCAGTTTTAAGTTTTGTCGTAAGACGTCTGAAAATCTCCGACTTCCCGCAACCAGGCCTGCCCAAAAGAAAAACATTCAATGCTTTCATTAACTCCCCTTTCAAATGTCCGGACAAATAGTAAGCAGCGTTACTTACCCATCTTTTGCCCGATCGATTTACTATCCCATAATTTCTCTGACATATTCCGCTTCTTTTTTCATCAAATCTCTGGTATTCAACAGTTCATCTACATCCCTGACTGCGGTCTCCATAACAATTGTATCCACCTTCTTTTGCTTAAAGATTTTAAAGAGATTAGACAAATTATCCCGTTTCAACAATCCCGCCTGATAATGGAGAGGCGGATGAAATTTTTTCACAACCGGTATATAATCATTAAGATGAACTTGGCTGATATATTTCTCGGGAATTTGTTTCATTATATCTTCCGGCGGTTCAGGCACCGTTTTGCCGCAATCCGCGCGAGTGAACCAGTGGCCTATGTCAAAACAAAATTTCGCGCGTTCTCCGGATGGCTCTACAATTTCAAGTATTTCCAGACATTCTTCTATTTCGACAAGGATAAAATCAAAAGCAGTATTATTCTCAAGATGGAACAGCATCCCCTTGGAATGAGAATATGAAATCAATTCCTTGAGCGAATTCACAAGGTTCTCCTTGACCATTACTCTGTATAATCCAACAGCCTGATAAAACGGCACAGAACCGGGATGCATAACAAGATTATTGCAGCCTAAAGACGCAGCTAAGTCCATATATCTTTTCATCAATTTCACAGCATACTCTCGATCTTCTTTTTGAAACGCGCATACGGCTGCTCCGAGATATGTGTACGGAAGATGGAAAGAAAGGGAGATATTGTTTTTTTCAGCTGCGGATCGCGCAATTTTAATTTCCTCGGCAGACATGCCAAGATATGGATTGGGTATGCCGCCGTCCAATTCCACATGATCCAAAGAAACTTCGGAAGCAACTTTTACCTGATTGACTATATCCCGTTTCGCGGCACTCTGGACTTTTGCATCCATATCAGCCACAGTTATACTGCCTTTTTTTAATTCCGTTCTCTCTGTTTCCGTTAGAAAAGCCGTGTTCAATAAATTAGTGAAATCCCTGCCTATCTTCATGTATCCCCCTAAGAATTAGTTTACCAAAAATTTTCGCAGCAACTAAAAAAATCAATTAAAATATGTATTTTTTGTCCGTAACACAAAAACAACGCGCGGTATTTCATCGGTAATTTATCGCTTTTCCAATATTAAATATATTTTTTAAGAAGAATGCCAAGCTTTCTGGCAGTTTTCTTGTTTATTGCCGAAGGTTCAGTTTGTATTGCGTTTTTAAGTGCGGATTCGCAAACGCAATCCGTGTCAAATGAAATTTCTTTTATTGCGGCTTTCAACAGAAGTTTAACGTTTGACGTAAGAAATTTCATATTCGCTACAACCTTTTCCACGGAAACTTCTTCGTTCTCTTTCCACACATCGTAATCCGTGGCAAGCGCTATTGTGGCATAACAAATTTCCGCCTCTCGGGCAAGTTTTGATTCCGGTATGTTAGTCATTCCCACAATGGAAAATCCGAGCGATCTGTAAACTTTCGACTCGGATTTTGTAGAAAACTGCGGACCTTCCATACAAACATAAGTCCCGCCGTTATGAACAGGAAGTTTAAGTTTTCTTGCGGAACTGACAAGAATTTTTCGCAAAGCCGGACAAAACGGTTCCGCAAAACCCACATGTGCAACAATTCCATCGCCGAAAAAAGTGCTGGGACGGCACTTTGTCCTGTCAAACAACTGGTCGGGTATGACAAAATCCCTTGGCTTTATCTCGTTTTTCAACGAACCGCACGCAGATACCGCTATTATTTTTTTTACTCCAAGTTTTTTTAACGCAAAAATATTAGCCCTGTAATTCACCTCTTGAGGCAATATTCTATGTCCTATCCCGTGGCGCGGCAAGAATGCCACGTCTCTGCCTTCAACGGAACAGATTTTAATTTTATCGGACGGTTTTCCAAAAGGCGTAGAAACATCAAGAGACGCGCATACTTTAGCGCCGTCTATTTCATATACGCCGCTTCCTCCGATAACACCTATCTTTACTTCCTTCATTATTTTCCTCCTGCCTTAACGGCAAAAATATCGCAAAATTCCTTTAACGCATCAAAATACGAGACGCCTGATGTCCGGGTCCTGAACTCCGCTGCGCGCGGATGCCCGCCTCCTGATATTATACCTTTATTATCGAATTTTGCAACAAGTTTTTCCGTAAGTTGCGAGGCAATCTCTCCGCAGTGCAAATAATCCGTGTTCGCTCTGAATGATATATGGACGCCGTTTTTTTCTCCGAGCCAGTTGAACATAATAAGCACACATGGGGATCCGAGTTCATAAAGTTTAACTGAACCGACCATAGGCATAAGAGGCACTGAACTTCCGGCAAAAAGAAAAACTTTGGCTGCGCCAAGATCTTTCAATAAAATAGTATTTTCGAAAAGTTTCTCGGAACGGGACCAATCATTAAGGAAACAATCATAGATTTTTTTCGCCAAATCCCTGAATGACACAAGTTTTAAGAAACCGTCAAATGTGTCGTAATCTTCAACTTTTATTTCAGTTAAAGTAAGGTACGCGAATGCAACCTGGCTTTTATCGCTCATCTCGGGAATACGATCATTGTAAAAATACTGAAAACCGCCACCTGAAAGCGCAAAATAGAATTCCCCTATCTGATTAAGGACTGTTGTAACGGCTCTTTGGTTTACTTCAAACATTGTGGGTCTGGATTTTATTTTCTTAAGCATATACGGATATTTATGTGTCATCTCGTCATAAAAAACCTTTACATAAGGAGCTGCTATACCTGTTGCGGGCTCTATTGCCCAATCGCCTTTAAGTCCTATCAGAGCAAGCAAATCATCTTTATCGTCGCGAAGACCCATCATCTCAGCCAGCATATTACACAAAAAAGCGGCTGAGCACATAGTGTAATTCGGAACTGAAGGATTAAACACAATGCACTTGCCCGGGAAATCTCCTATAAGGGGATGATGATCTATTATCACTACTTCCCTTACCAGAGAAGCATAATTGTTATAGTATCCCATTGTCGCCTTATCTACTATAAACAGAACATCATGCTTTTTGTATTTCATTTCCTCGTCTATGCGAAACTTTTCAAGCTCCATTGTATCCGGTATTCTTTTTGTAACAAAAGCTCCGCATTTTTCAAGCAGTTTTTCCATAATCGCGCCGGCGGTCAAACCGTCGGGATCGTCATGGAAATAAAGAAGGCACTTTTTACCTTTTATATTTTTCAACACGCTCACTGTCTTTTGAAAACCTTCGGATTTGGAATCCTGCTCTCTGACATAATCAGAATAATTCATTAAGCACCCCCTTTTCAATCTGTTTTCTTAAATTAACTATTCCTGCTTCGCCTGAAACTGTGCTGTCCAAAACTATAGTTTTTGCAGGCACCATTTTCATAAGTTCTTCTTCGGATTTAAGATATGCCTGCTCGTAATCGTCTGTCCTGTAATACGTTTTCATAAGTTCAAGAGGAACTATATGGTCGTCATGCCCTTCTTTTTGCGCCTTTTGAAAACGCGCCACATTTCTATTATAGCATTCTTCAAATGTGCTGTAAAGATATAAAATTACGGAATCGTCAAGCACATCTTTTGTAAAATTTTCAAAAGCATGTTTATAATTGTCTCTGGCAAATTCTATAAATATCATTTTATTATCAGTTTTTTCTTTTTTTACATGCGCATTCAAATCCTGCAAGGCCTCGTCAACAACGGTCCAATCTGTAACGGCAAACCCTCCGTCCTTGCGAATATGTCTTTTGAATTCCGTGTCCCTGTCAAATATTGCCTGAAGAGTCAAAAAGTCATCTACTCGCGGCGCAGAAATACCCTTTTTTTCAAGCGCATCTTTTATTATTTTGTACACAACTGACTTCCCGCAACCCGGCCTTCCAAGCAAAAACACAAAATGTTTCATGTCTCTCTCCTCTTTATATTAAAATTAAGACCTTCTGTAAATCATTAACAAGGAAATTTTCCTTATAACTTTTTAAATAAAATACTTATTTCTTTTTATCTAACGATTTTAAAATGTCTACTAATGCCGACCCAATATCTTTTTTAGATATTTCTACGCTTGTTAATTGTTCAAGATACGAAAAACTTAGCGGAATAGAATACCATAACTGATTAGACATCTTTTTCGTGATACTAGCACCAAAACCGACATCTACTTTTAAACTCCATCCCTGTTCATTTTCTTCCCAATTATTTAGAACCATCATTTTTTCTGGAACAAGCGTTTGGGGTAAAATTTTAAAAACATGATATTTTATAATATTCTGCTCTTCTTCGCGAGCACAAACAAGATAAACATCTAATTCATTAGCATTTTTATATAAGAAATTTAACATCTCCTGCAATGCTCTATAACGCGTCAAACGATAAGAAGAAATCGACAAGTAATTATTGGTTATCTTCCCTCCCTTGGCTGATATTTTTAAAGAATCTCCATTAATTTTAACATCTAAATCGACACCTTTCCCATGAGAAGTTGGCTCCCAAATAACTTTATGTTCCATATAGAGAAGAACAGCGTAAATGACTTCTTCCCAACTCTCTGCCCGAATAGGCACATTGGATATCTTCGCTTTATATTCCATTAATTTGTGTGCCAACTCTTTAAACCGGTCCCAATTTACTTTATTTAGTTTCGTCATGTCTATTAATTCCTTTTCGCTTTATTTCCAGCCACTCTTTTTTAGTAGGCAGCGGTATGTTTTTTAACTGGGTAATACTTAAATGATAAGTAATCTCCCGATAAGTATCTTTAATATACTTTCTGATGTAATCAGAATTAAGATACTCGAGTAATTCCAAATCAGAAAGATCAAAAGCAGTTACAAATAATTCATTCTTTCTTAGTAGGTGATAAATGTCCCCCATCCAAGGATAGCTCCTCTCGTCTATAGCTGCCGCGACTTTACCATTTTCCCTAAATCCTAATCCAACTACAATATGCGGAATACTAAAATATCCCCTAAGTTTTTTGGCGTCGGACTTTTTTATCCAGTAACCCGTAAAATTGTCATAAATAATTTTATTACATTTAAGATTCCTGCCATTAAGTAGCGGTAAATAAGTATTATTCTTATTATAACTACCCGTTATAATAAATGGATTATTTTTAATTTCAGGGGTCCTCTGAGAAATATTTATATCATAAATATCCCCTAACAAATAAGAACAGACATTCTCTAACTTGATAGTATACTCAGTTGCGAATTTAATTACTTCACCCTCCCAGTGTGGCATCCCTTTTATTAACACTAATTTATTATCTTTGTATTCTAATAGCTTTAGTTCGCCGGATTTATCGTCTGCCCTAAAATCTATGACTACTGATGCCACATCCGCCTCTGGCTTAAACACATCGGGACCTAAATATATTATTTGTACCCTACCATTGCGTGATAAAAACGATCTCAATTTTTTAAACTCGTCCAGAATCATAAAGGTAGCAGGTATAATGAAAATCAGTTGTCCTTCCGGCTTTAATAGTTTAATGGATTTCTCTATGAAGGCACCATACATATTATATTTACCATACCAAGTTTCGTAAATATTCTTATATTTATCTTTCGTAACATTATCTATCTTGATGGTATAATGTTTGGAAAGACTGGGAATACCATACGGTGGATTACCTATGATTAAATCAAATTTTTGTGATGACTCCCAGAGAAGATAATCAGAATGAATTAACTTAATATCTCCTGTTACTTTCAAATTGATTAGATAGTTGATGATGTCTTTATTTACTTCTAGTCCTATAGGCCGCGCTTTTCGATAAAAAGAAGAATGATTTTTTTTGATACCTATTAGAAATTGTGCTAACCCGCAAGCAGGTTCAAGAATATTAACATTGTTTTTTTTCTCTAATCTATCCATGTCAATGAGGTTAACCATAAAATCAACTATTCGTTCTGGTGTGAAAAACATTCCATAATCTTTTTTTACACCTTTAAGATTATTATTAACAATGTCTTGGTGAAGTTTATAATCCACTAAATTATTTTCTTTTATGAGCAAATAATTTTTCTTTTTTTGCAGATATTTTTTTTGTTTCTTAGGTACTTTTATCATTTGTATTTTTTCTCATGGCGTATATTTATATCAATTCACACTTTATTTTTCAGACTAAATTTACTTCTATCTCTCCCTAAACAACAGACGTGTCAATAGCGCACAACTACCAACTAATAGCAGGGGCAAGCCCTGCAACTAGACTCCTTCGCATCGGGCACAACTTCCGACAGCGGCAACCGCACACTACTCATTACTTACCACTTACTACCTGTTATCCTACGTGACATTGCAAGAGCGAGGATGTTTCCGAAGAGAACTTCGCGGAGCAGAGCTTAAAACTTCCTGCTCTGCGAGCGAGAACGCCCGTTCTGACGGGACGCGGTTCTTCAAGGAAATATCCGAGCGAATATTATTTGAATATCTCTCTTATGTACGCTGTTTCGGATTTTATTATATTTTCTCTGTCTTTTACCTGATCAAGTTTTTTAAACGCAGTTTCAAGAAGAATTAGAACATTAGGATTTTTTTCTTTTAATATTTTCCAATAACCTTCCAGATTTGTCTTTTTCAGAGGACCGGATTCCGTATGCAACGGAGGATGAAAAGTAAATTGTTTGTCAGCGGATATTGTTGAAGGTATAAAATCATTTAAATGGAACTCACATATATAATCGGCAGGGATTATTTTCAGTTTTTCTTCAGGAACAGCAGGTATCTCTTTTCCCTTTTCAGCTCTGGTTATCCAATGTCCTATATCAAAATTAAAATAAATTTTAACGCCATTGGCTCGTACCTTGTCCACTATGTCTATGCATTCTTCAGGTTCCACAAAAAGCCCGTCGAAAGAAACATTGTTCTCTATGTGAAGATTCATACCTTTATCAACGGCATATCTGCCTATTTCAGTAAAAGATTTTACTACTGCTTCTGTAAACTGTTTAACATAAAAATCGGATATGTAATAAAACGGTATTGTTCCGCTCGGATGCATTATAAGATTTACAGAGCCTATATCTTCGGCAAAATCGACATATTCCTTTTGAAGTTTTACAGCATATGACCTATCCAGTTCCTGTATGCTTGCAACTGAAGGACCAACACCCATACCGGAATACGGAAGATGAATTGAAAGCGTAATTCCCTTTTCTTTAGCAAACGCCTTTATATCCTGTCTGCGCTTTTTTGAAAAATCCGGATACGGATTAGGCACATCGCAATCCAGTTCTACATGGTCAAGACCTATGGATTTCGCCTTTTCTATTTGAAATTCGATATTTGTTTTGAATTTCATCAGTCCTAATGCATTCATAGAGAACATGGAATATGTACCGTCAAGAATTTTGTTCCTGTCGTCCTCAGTCAAGACATCAAGCACAAACGTATTGGTAAAATTTCTTCCAAGCTTCATTGTATCCTCCCATACTAAGTTTTTTTAACGCTCACCCATAGTGACAGAACGAAAGAGCCGCGTTATATCTATAAAAATCTATTTTCTGCGTTCTGCGCCGAACATAATCATAAACACGCTTACCGGAAAAAAGAAAATCGCTGTTTCAAATAAATTATGCTCAAATATTATTTCAGACAAAGGCCCGCAAGAGGTATAATAACCGGAACCTCCGAATTTCCATACGAACAATACAGTGTACGCGACAAGGCAATTCAAAAGCAATCCGATGGCAAAGATATCTTCCCCGCGAAATTTTTCAGTGTTGGCAATACGAAAAAAATATACGCACAATAAGAGAAGAAAACCTCTGCCAAACAAACTGAAAATCAAAAAAACAAAATTGATTTCCAGATATCTATAACTAAAATACTGCCCGAAAAAAGCATAAATAAACAAAGAACACAAAAACGCAGCCAGTTTTTTTAAAAATGCCGGTTTGCTTATAAACATCGCGCGTTAAAACTCTTCAACTCCATCTTTCGTTACTCTGGCATAGAAAAACTTAGGCGACGGAACTTTAGCGGGACCTATCTTATACGCGGCAAGAAACCGTTTTTTCGCGTCTTCGTATTTTTTCATATCTCCGTCTGTATGAAAAACAGCAAGGGGCTCGCCTTTTTCCACCTTGTCGCCCACTTTTTTCTTAAGATATATCCCGACCGACGGATCAACTATATCCTCTTTTTTCATTCTGCCTGCGCCGAGGACAAGAGAAGTCATTCCTACTTCAAGAGCGTTTATCTTTTCCACGTACCCGGATTGTTCGCTCAATACTTCTATTTCCTTTTTGCATTGCGGCAGAAGAGCGGTATTATCAATCGCTTCAGGGTTACCGCCCTGCGCTTTTACCATTGCTTTTAATTTTTCAAGACCTTTTTTGGATTTGATGACATTGCGCAATTTTTCCTTGCCGTCTTCTACTGATGCTGCTATGCCCGAAATGAGAAGCATACTGCTGCCGAGTTCCACGCATAAATCCGTAAGATCTTTCGGACCTTTGCCGCTCAATGTGTCAATGGCTTCTTTTACTTCGATGGAATTGCCTATCGCGAGCCCAAGAGGTTCTTCCATACTTGTTATAAAAGCCACCATTTTTTTTCCCGCACCTTCTCCGATATCAACCATAGCGCGCGCAAGATTTAAAGCGTCCTGATATTTTTCCATAAAAGCGCCTGAACCTGTTTTCACATCCAGAACAATACCGTCGGAACCTGCGGCAAGTTTTTTCGACATAATGCTTCCGGCGATAAGAGGTATGGAATCTACGGTTGCCGTAACATCGCGCAATGCGTATATCTTTTTGTCCGCGGGCGCAAGTTTTGCCGTCTGGCCCATCAAAGCAAGCCCTATGGTATTAACATTCTCCACGAATTTTTCTTTTGAAAGAGAGCAGGTTACTCCGGGAATTGATTCAAGTTTATCTATAGTGCCTCCGGTATGCCCTAACCCGCGACCAGTCATTTTAGCTACTTTGCCGCCGCATGCCGCGACAATAGGTCCAAGAACAAGAGAAGTCGTGTCGCCGACACCGCCTGTTGAATGTTTGTCAACTTTAAAACCTGAAATATTGGACAAATCCACTCTCTCTCCGGAATCCACCATAGCCATAGTAAGATCCGTAGCTTCTCTTGCGGTCATACCGCGCAAAAACACAGTCATCAAAAACGCAGCCATCTGCTCCACAGGCATCTTATCATTCGTATAATTATCTATTATAAAGGAAATTTCTTCCTTTGTAAGTTCCGCGCCGTCCCTCTTCTTCTTAATCAATTCATACATCAACATAATATCCTCCTTCGCAATTATTTTATTTTTCTTTACTGTTTTCAGCGGCAAAATTCTCAACAAAAAATAAGCCGCAAAAAATCCAGTATTATCTCACAAACATAAAAAAAACGAGTTTTGTCACTCGTTTATCACACGCATTACACAGGGGTTGTATAATCTTCTATAGCAGCTGAGCTTTTCATATCCAGGATCAGCAACTGAGCGGATTCTCTGGACTGCCACACGTTTATTTCGAGTTGAAAAGCAACATCAACCAGTTCACCCTTTTTAAAATCATTGGCATGTCCGCCCATCCGCCATCCTATACCTCCGACATCATTTTCGCAATCTCTGAAATACGCTTTCAAATGCGCACCGCCGCTGCCGACTACAGACACATTTGACAACTCCACTCCGTTTATGGCAAACACAGGATACGGATTACCGTGGCCGCAAGGTTCAAGAAGAGACAATTCCTTGATCAAATCCACTGTAACATCTTCCACAAAAACTATGCCGTCCACAGATAAATTAGATTGATCGGGATCGCAGGACACAGTCTTTTCCGCCATAGATTTGATTCGCTTTCTAAATTCTTCGACATACCTTTTTTTAATAGTCAGACCGGCTGCGGCTTTGTGCCCTCCGTATTTAACCAGTATGTCTTCGCAATTTTCTATTATAGACACTATATCGACTCCTGCAACGCTTCTGGCGGCTCCCATAGCTTCTTCTCCGTCAAGGATCAGTAAAATAACCGGTTTCGAAAAACGCTTGACAAGTTCTCCGGCAACTATTCCGGTTACTCCGTGTTTTAAACCTTCGGCTACCGTTATTATTATCTTGTCTTTGGAGACATCGTTTTGTTCCAAAGTTGCCAAGAGAAATTTTTCTATATTTTCCTTTTGTAAACGCCTTCTCTCTTTATTAAGACAAACTAATTGATCAAACAATTCCGATGCTTCGTCGTAAGAATCAGTCAAAAGCAATTTGGCGGCAACATCGGCCATACCTATGCGGCCTGCGGCATTTATAAGAGGGCAGATTGACCATGAAATCTTTTTTGCTGTAAACATCTTTTTTTCTATACCAAGATTTTCTATAAGCAATCTTATTCCGGGTTTCTTAGAAGCGTATAACAACGGAATGCCGTATTTTACAAATATTCGATTTTCCGACACAAGCGGAACAATATCCGCAATCGTACCGAGAGATACAAGGTAAAGATATTTTTCAATAAATTTTCTCTGACCTTTTTCCTGTATAAGCACAAGCCGCTCGAAAACTTTGGATGTGGTAATCGCGTCGTCTAAAGCGCGATGAAATCTGACTACCGGTATGTCGAATTCATAGGCAAGCGACTGCAACGCGTGAGATTTGAATCCTGTAATCGAACGGGACATATCAAGAGTATCAATAACCTGATTTTTTAGTTCTTTTTTTATCTTTACGGATGCTCTTTGCACAAACGCGACATCAAAACTCGCATTGTGAGCGACAAGTACAGCATCCGATGCAAAAGACAGGAAATTTTCTATCGCAGAATTTATATCAGGCGCGGCGAAGCACATTTCATCTGTAATACCATGAATCCTTGTTACTCCTGGCGGAATGCTGTTCTTAGGTTTTACAAAAGTTGAAAAACTGTCAGTCTGAATAAAATTTTTTATTTTAACAGCGCCTATTTCAATTATCTCATCCATATAAGGAGACAGTCCGCTTGTTTCCACGTCAAAAACCACTATGTCCTTATTGTAATATTCGGAAAATGAAAATGCAACCGCCTGAAAAAGCTTAAACGCGACTCCACACCCGGCAAGTTCTTTAAAAGGATATGAACCTGAAGATTCACATTTGGGATCTATAATGCAATACGCGGCCGGCAATTGCGCGGGAGGTTCGTGGTGGTCTGTAATTATTACATCCATACCGAGCGAATTGGCAAAATCAATTTCTTCGCAAGCGCTTATACCGCAATCAACGGTAATTATTAATCTTATTCCGGATTCCGAATATCTTGTCAATATCTCCTTATGCAACCCATATCCTTCGGTGGAAGGGATATACCAGGAAACGTCTGCTTTCAAAGAAATAAGATATAATACCGCAAGATTTACGGAACTTATCCCGTCAACATCCCTGTCACCGTAAATAAGTATTTTTTCATTGGAATCAATCGCCTTTCTGATCCTGTCAACTGCTTTCGACATATCAGAAAAAATAAACGGATTATGTAAATCAGATATTTTCGGCTTGACAAATTTTTCTATATCGCGTTTTGTGTTTACGCCTTTATTAACAAGAAGCGAAACAAGTATTTCCGAAAGCCCTGTTTGATGAGAAAGTGTTTTTACCAGCTCCTCATCACTATTCTTTAAATTCCATTTTTTCATTCAAAAGAAATTTCTCTATATCTCCTTTATAATTTTTATCAGCAACTCACTCAATTTAATCTCCACCTTTTTTCCGGTTTCAATCACTTCTTTATGAGAAAGAGGCTGCTTCAAAATGCCTGAAGCCATATTGGAAATATACGCAATCCCGAGAACTTTCATTCCGCAATTCGAAGCGACTATCGCCTCCGGGACAGTGGACATACCGACGACATCTGCGCCGAGAGTCCGCATCATTCTTATCTCCGCAGGTGTTTCGTAAGACGGACCTGTAGTCGCGAGATAAACGCCTTTTTTTAATGTTATACCCATGCTCAAAGCAACCTTTTCGGCTTTTTCTATTATTACAGGAGTATACACCTCAGACATATCCGGAAATCTTGTGCCCTGCAAAACACCTTCATGACCTATAAGAGGATTATTCCCCATAAGATTTATATGATCTGTAATAAGCATCAAATCCCCGGGTTGATATTCTTTATTTACCGCGCCTACAGCAGCGGTGATTATAACTGTTTTTATGCCCAGATGTTTCATAAGACGTATCGGGTAGGTCACATCTTTCAAACTGTGTCCTTCGTAAAAATGAATTCTGCCTGCCATAATAAATACGGGTTTCGCAAACATACTTCCTATGACTATTTCACCACTGTGGCCCTCGACTGTGGATTTTGAGAAATTCGGTACCGTTTGAAAAGGAATGCGCACTGCGGATTCAACCTTGTTCGCTACCGATGAAAGCCCTGAACCGAGTATAACACCCACTTCCGGCAATAATTCGGTCTTGCTGCAAATAAATTTTTTTGATTCATCAAGTTTTTTAAGCAATTCCATCTGTTCTCCTTTTTTTTGTTCGAGAGTTGTGATAAATTAATAACACCGACATACTGGCGCAGTTCCCTTAATCAATCTGATTATGTGTTTTTAACCAGTATATCGCTTATTATGTCTGCTGCCTCAGCGGCTCTATCCGCGGCATTGGAAAGATGCCTGTATATTTCTCTTGTTTTCATTATTTGTATCACATCATTAGTCTTGAATAAATCCACAAGAGCTTCCCTGTACTTGTGCTCGACAAAATTTTCCGCTTTTTTTGTTCTTACAAGATGCTCGGCGCACACGCCGGGATATACCTGAAGATTTTTCACAGAACAGTTAATATCTTTTGCCGCATTATGCAACGCCTCTACCATCTTCTTCATATAGATGTTCGGCGTTATCTCAAAAAGACGCATCTCTTCGACTGTTGATTTTGCATAATCCATTATATCGTCGCAGGCGCGGGAGAGCGTAAATATATCCTCTCTGTCTATCGGCGTAACGAAAGTGCGATTAAGCTCATCTATAAGAATTCTTCTTAATTCGTCGGCTTCTTCTTCGAGTTGATTAACCCTGTTCACATTTCCGGTATCCGGCTTTTCCATAAAATCCACAAGAGCCATAAGTCCCTCTTCTACTTTGCTGGTTTGATTGGCCAACATTTGAAAAAAATCTTTTCTTTTAGGAAAAAGTTTTTCCCAAAATTTTCTTTTCTCCATTTGTACAATATCCCTCCATTCTTTACTTCCTAAAACTATTATTCATCAAAAAATTAATATTATTATATCCGACGCGTCTATTAAACAAAAAATAATTTCATACCCTATCCGAGCAGAGACAGGATTTTGGTAATAATAAAATATACTATCCCTGAAATAATCCCGCTCGCGGGAATGGTTATCAACCATGTAAATATCATATCCTGTGCAACTGCCCATCGAACCATTTTCGGTCTGAACGCTGCGCCAGCACCCATAACGGAAGAAGAAATAACTTGAGTAGTGGAAATCGGAAAACCGAAAACCGCAGTTATAAAAATTATCAGCGTGGAAGCGGTTTGAGAAGCAAACCCGTGTATAGGTCTTATCCTATACAATCCTGCGCCAAGTGTTTTGATTATTTTCCAGCCGCCAGTAGATGTACCTATTGCTATAGCTATAGCGCAGGAAATAATTACCCAATTTGGCACAGATAATACATCCCCGCTTGGTTTATACAGCCCCAGCATCACAAGAGCGAATGTAACCACTCCCATAGTTTTTTGTGCATCGTTTGTTCCATGTGCAAGCGCCTGTGTAATCAGCGTTACAATCTGTAATTTTTGAAATACTCTGTTTGCGCTCGGAGTAGTCCAACGGGAAAACGATAAAGTAAGTTTCGTAAACACATATGTTACAGCAAGTCCTACAATCGGTGAAATAATCATTATTAATATTATATGCCCGACCTTGCTCCATGCTATTGGTTGTGTGCCCCAGCCGCACAAGAATGCTCCTATTAAACCGCCGATCAAAGCATGTGACGAAGATGAAGGGATACCGAAATGCCATGTGGCAAAATTCCATATAATAGCACCTGCTAAAGCGGATATTATAACAACAGATCCGGACATCCCGATTATTTTAGAAGGGTCAACTATTCCCTTTCCTATGGTTTCCGCTACTGCTGTACCAAAAAAATACGCTCCAATAAAATTTGCGGAGGCTGCTAAAATTAGCGCAGTTTCAGGAGAAAGAGCGCGGGATGTTATTACAGTAGCCACTTGATTGGCACTGTCATGAAACCCATTTGTAAAGTCAAAAAACAGAGCAAGAGCAACTATCAGTCCTGCTATCATAATAGTATGTGTCATTTGAATCTTACCCTTTCTAAAACTTTTATATTTTAAAAATATTTTCTTACAATTCGTACTGATTTTTCAACACTATTTGTATTTCATCACATATCTGTGAAGTTCTTCTTTTACCATTTCCGGAGGATATATTATAGTATGGAGCACAGTTTTCAAACGATTCCACGCCGCGACATTATTCGGATTTTCTTTGACCGCTTTTAATTGATACGAAAGATCCAGTCTGTGTTTTGACGGCATATGCCCAGGATCCGCTTCCAGAGCGGCACGATAATATTCTATTGCCGCATCGTATTTTTCCGCAGCTTCGGAAGCTCTCGCTAAACTGTAATAATTATACACGGTCTTATTGCCCCGCGCTATTTCTATTCTATATTTTTCATTTGCCCTTTTTATACCTTCTGCTGAAATTTTTCCTATGGCAAAATTATTAGTATCTATCGGACCGGATAAAAATTTCTCCAGATCTTTTTTATCAATCCTTTTAATTTCATTGCCCCTTTTGTGCCCGAGACATCCGCCCTGACATTCCCGTAAAACTCTATGAACACAATCTTCACATTCCTTCAATACCCATTTTGAACTGCGAAGTTGTTCGGCATAATAATTCACAAATCTTTGCGCCTGCGACACAAGCGCAAAATCTGTAAGATAAATATCTTCAAAAATAAGTCCTGCAGCAGGACATGTGGCAATCCTTAAGTCCGGCTCTATAAGCATTTCAGGACCGCAAAAAGCGCGGGTCGAAAAACATATTCCGCCGTTAACGAAATTAAATTCGCTGTTTAACCACATACATGTAGGCATAGGGCAATCAAAGTTAAAACCCACACCTGCTTTCATGCATTCTTTTATAAAACCAGCAAAAACAGGAATCATTCTAAAAAAATCATGTATACAAAAATGCCTGTTCTTAAAATTCGTAGACGGCCTTGCCAGATCCCAGCGAGCAATTTCTATATTATACTTTTTTATGGCTTCTATAAAGAACCCGTAATCCGGCTGTTCTTCGTAAATATTATAGCCTAATCCGACATCTATCTTTCTTTCAGACAGTTCCTTGATGTTGCGGTTAACAAGTTCCCACTGTTCTCTGTTATCAAAAGTATCCGGATGATTAAGATTAACGAATATATGAGAGCCGCTGTCAAGCGCAAACTCATCTATAAGCCGCGTGTCAAACATCCCGTTTGTCAATAAAACATAACAGAAACCGCGTGCTCTAAGTTTCTTCAACAAAACCTGAAATCCGCTATGGGTAGTCGGTTCGCCGCCCATAAGATGAACTTCCGATATACCTTCTTTTTCGCAATAATCAAGCAAAGTATCAAAATCCGCAAGAGTTATTTCTTTTTTATTAGCCGTAAGTTTATCCGCGGAAAAACAGTAGGCACATCTTCTGTTGCAATACTGCGTTATTTCTATCCATATACTTTTCATTTTTAACAATCATTTACGAACAATCACACGGAAAACGGTTACAGCATTATTTCGTTTTTAAAACTTGTCCCAGAAGAAAGCTTTTCTATACCAAAAATATCCGCTATGGTCTGCCCCAGATCCGCGAATGTTTTTCTTATACCCAAATCTACACCTTTCTTCAATTTTTTTCCGAACACAAAAACCGGAACATATTCTCTTGTGTGATCTGTATGAGACATATACGAGGGATCACAACCATGGTCCGCAGTTATAAACAAAATATCTTCATTAGACATGTCTTCCATAATACGCGGAAGAAAATCATCAAATTCTTTAAGGCCTTTATAATACGCAGGAATATCGCGGCGGTGTCCCCACAGCATATCATAATCAACCAGATTGGTAAATATCAATCTATGCTGTTGACAAGAGCCGGAGCTTTCCTTTTTTATCTGTTCCAGCGTTTTTTCCATACCGTCCTTATTATTTATTGTTCTTACGGAATCAGTTATGCCGCTGCCGTTAAAAATATCCTTTATTTTTCCTACTCCGAATACTTCATACCCAGCATCTTGCAATTTATTAAGTAATGTCGGAGCAGCAGGGTCTATCGCATAATCATGCCTATTGGATGTGCGTTTAAAACTTCCATCAGTGCCGATGAACGGTCTGGCTATTACCCGCCCTATATTATGCGGATATACAAGCATTCTCCTTGCAATTTCACATATCTCGTAAAGCCGTTTTAATCCGAATATTTTTTCATCTTCGTGCGCAGCAATCTGAAAAACGCTGTCTGCTGAAGTATAAACTATGGGATAACCGGTTTGGCAGTGTTCGGCTCCTAGAGCTTTTATTATCTCCGTACCTGAAGAAGCATAATTACCTATGGTTTTTGTACCTATTTTTGTCTCGTATTCCTCAATCAGGTCTTTCGGAAATCCGTCAGGATAAGTAGGAAGCGGTTTCTCTGTTATTAAACCGGTTATTTCCCAATGCCCTATGGGAGTATCCTTGCCGTTGGACGCCTCAGCCATTTTGCCGTAATTGCCGAGCAATGATGCAGGCAAACGCAAACCTGTGTCAGGCAAAAGATGATACAAACCAAGTTGCGCTAGGTTCGGCAAATCAAAATTTTCCGTATTTTCCGCTATATGACCGAGCGTATTTGCTCCGGCATCATTATATTTCGCGGCATCCGGTAAAGCCCCGATTCCAACAGAATCCAAAACAATAAGAATGATTTTCATAGATTATTTTGCCTTTCTTTTTAATAAATGTTTTATCACTTCCAAAGTGTTGGCATTATACGTCGTTAAATTTTCTTTAAGCGAATAATTTTGTGTCATGATTTTTTTTTCATACAAAAAGTTCCACGAGTTTCATCTTACTGACATCTACCAGCCCTTTGTCGGTTAATTTTAATTCGGGGATTACCGGCAGTGCAAGAAACGAGAGCGTCATAAACGGGTCGTCCAGAGTACAACCAAGTTTTTTTGAAATTGTTACAAGTTTTTCCAGTTCCTTTACTACATACTCAAGCGGTTTATCCGTCATAAGACCGGCTATCGGCAAAGGCAGTTTCCCGAGTACCTTTTCTCCGTCCACAACACACAAGCCGCCGCCCATTTTAACCACTTCTACGCAAGCAGTAAACAATGATTGATCGTCCGCTCCCACGCAAAGAATGTTATGCGCATCGTGCGCTACGGAAGAGGCAATGGCGCCTTTTTTCAATCCGAATCCTTTGACAAATCCTTTTCCTATGGAACCGCTGGACATATGTCTTTCAACAATTACCATTTTAAGAATATCCCGTTTGATGTCGGAAACGGCAAAACCTTTTTCAATCCTTGCTGGCAAAACCCGTTTTTTTGTAATAATCTGACTGGGAACAACCTCTATTACATTGATGTTTTTCTTTTGCGCCGGAATATTAAAATCCTTATGAGCCAGCCATCTGACATTTATAGAGCCGCGCACTAATCCGGATATTTTGATCTTTTTTCCCACAAACTTTCCATTAACTGAAACAAGCTCTCCTTTTCTAAAAACCATACATGGTTTGACATTTTTCAAATCGCTGAAAACTGTAATGTCCGCCTGATAACCAGGAGCAACTGCGCCTATCCTCGGGAGCCGGAAATATTCCGCGGTATTCACTGTAGCCATTTTTATTGCGATTATAGGATCAAGGCCCAGAGAGATAGATTTTCTTACTATATAATCAATGGAACCTTCTTTAACCAAATCATGCGCATGCCTATCGTCGGAAACGAAAAAGAATCTTGAATAATTTTTTTCATTGACCAATGGTATGATATCCTTAAGGTTTTTTTCCGATGTACCCTCCCTGACCATAATAAACATTCCTTTTTCAAGTTTTTCTTTCGCCTCATACAAAGTTGTTGATTCATGATCCGAGGTTATACCTGAAGCAATATATGCAGAAAGCGCAACGCCTTTTAATCCCGGGGAATGCCCGTCTATTCTCTTGCCATTGACAATCTTCATCTTATCCAGCATATCTTCGTCCGCATTTATAACACCCGGAAAATTCATAACTTCGCCAAGTCCCAGCACCCATTTTTCTTTCAAAAAAGGATACAAATCAAAACCGCTTAAATGAGCGCCCGCGGTTTCCATATTTGTGGCTGGAACACACGAAGGAAGCATAAAAAAAACATTAAGAGGCTGATTTTTGGACGACTCCAGCATATACTTAATGCCGTCTATTCCGAGAACATTGGCTATCTCATGAGCGTCCGTAATTACGGATGTTACTCCTCTCGCGACCACAGCGCGAGCGAATTCCGATATAGACACCATTGAGGATTCTATATGCACATGTCCGTCAATAAATCCCGGGGCTATGTATTTGCCGCGCAAATTTATCTTTTTCTTGGCCTTGTATCCGGTGCCGAACCCTACAACAAAACCTTTGTGTACGGCAACATCCTGTTTTACGATTTCTCCGGAAAAGACATTTATCAGTTTCCCGTTTTGCAGTAACAAGTCAACAACAATATTGCCGCCTGCAGCCTTTATAAGTTCTTTCGTGCTTGCCATCATTTCAGATCCATCCCGTTAAAATTATTTATTTTTTATGAAACTCTTTATTGCACTAATTTGAGATTTAACATCCAGACCCGCTTGCTTAAGAACTTCTCCGCCGGGACCACTGCCCAGGAAAATTCCTTTTTTGAACGGATGTAGAGAGGAATCTCTTCCCTTTTCCGATAAAAGATATTCATACATTGTATCAATTGTGTACCCTGTAATTGCCATAGCATTGCGTTTGAATTCTGCAGGCAATATTTCTTCCTGCTTCTTCGCAGGCAAATAAGAAAATAATTCCGCACTGGAAACATATAAAATGTTCACATCAACTTTTTCCTTATCCAGTTCTGTAACTATGTTGGGCAATTCCACCCCTACTTCAGCGCCTTGATAAAGTACCGTAGCTTTAGATTTCTTTGCCTTCCTTATATAGTATATTCCCTGTGAAGTCTCTTGAACTTCCGGGAACCCATACCGTTTGCGGTCCACAATCAGTTCGCTTGGACGAGTAACATACGGCACTATAAGAACCGGTTTGTATTTCAAAGAAGTAATCATCAGCGGCCAGATCTCATTCGCATCCCATGGAGTAAGAGTAATTGTTTTCAATTTTAATTTGCTGAAACTTTTCCATATGGTCAATGTTTGCGGACAAGCATGAGTCGGGCCGTCTTCTCCGGTCTTCAGCCCGGCATGCGCATTTATCAGTATTAATGGAGCCATATTTTGGCCGTGTTTAGCCTGATACGCTATAGCAAACAATCTGGCAGCGGTAAACGACATCGGACCGATAAAAGTTGCATAAGAACTGCCCACCCCAATATAGTGTCCTGTAGCGGAAATGCCGGCAACTATGCTTGACCCGCCATCCTCACATATGCCTGTAGGAATGATTTTTGCAAACGGATTTTCAGGACCGACAAATCCTTCTGGGAACCCTACGCACATCAAGTTCAAGCTCGTAGAACCTACAAGGTCAGCCGCGAATCCGTAAAATCCTCCATTAGTTGCCCTGTTCAAATAACTCAATGTTTTGCCGAGTGATTCTCTCAAAGTTATAAAACTACCTGGTTTATAATATATCTCTTGAGGAGTTTTTTTGACATTCATCAAAGAAGAATTCGCCGAGAATAAAACTCCTATTTCCGCCTTGCCTTTTTTGGGTGTACGACGTGCCCTGTTTAAGCTATCGCGATTAGACATTAATCTATTAAAAGCAAAATCAAGCAGCTTGGAGTCATTTGCCAAAGCTTTTTCAACCACAAGAAGATTCTTATACAAGTACTCCTCTTTTATATTCGGCGTGGAATCCGGCGATTTTATAAGATTGACATTGAATGTCTTCTCAAAAATCTTTTGGGCGTTAAAATATTCATCGGAATCGAACTTATAGCCAGCGCCGTGTGATTTTCTGCCGACGATATAACCTTCCCCTTTAACGGTTTTATACACAATCATATTCGGCGACATGCGTTTAGACATATATCCGGCAAAAACTTCGTCCTGAGCAACTTTTATCTGACTAACATCCATCCCGTTATTTACATATACTACATTATAACCGTGAAGCAGACCCAATTCATGCGGTTTCCAATTAACATATTGTCCCGGACCATCAGAGCTGCAGACACTATCCGTATCTATACTGGCGTTATTCCAGTCAACATGAATGATCAGATTCCAAAGAGATAATGCCCAGAAATGCGCCAAATTTTCATGAACGCGACCCGGTGTCATTCCTCCCTCTCCCTCTATAATATTTACAACCGGCGGATTGTCATAATATTCTTTTTTGGCAAAGGCATACCCTCCGAATCCGCCGAATCCCACTCCCGACGCTCCTGTAGCAAGAACAACTCCGGGTGTTTCGGGAGTCGGGTGACCATCCAGCCGTTTGGAGCCGAATTTTTTCATTAACGGGAGAACGGTAGCAGGATTTTTTCTAAATCCTAATAAATCCTCAAACCTGATTTTTCTTCCTATAGAATTATACAACTTTGGATCCTTTAATTTCACGATATCGTAAATCAATCCGAGAAAAGAGTATAATCCGAGCGCTTTATGCCCCGCGGCAAACCCGATCACATCTGAATCCGGCCTATCCAGATCGGAAATGTCCATTTTAGTATTTTCATTCAGCATAACTCCAAGCATTATTCTTCCAGCAGAAATGGAACCGCCCGGATGCCCGGATTGAACATAATTAAAAAGCATATTAACTATGGCCCTGTAAGCAATGAACATCCTTTCGGAGATATCTCTCTTCTCGTCGCTGAAACTCTTTTTCGTTTTGATTAATTCGTCAGATTCCGCGAATTTATCTTTCGGGAAACTAATCACGCCATTATTATTGCTCATTATACCGCCCTCCTTGGTTTCACTTTAATTTCTTTACCGCTTCGTCTATCTTAACAAGCGCCTTTTTTATATTCTCCACGGAATTGGCATACGAAAAACGTAAATATCCTTTCCCGAAAGCACCGAAAGATGTGCCGGAAAGCGCTGCTACTCCGGCTTCGTTAAGAAGGTAATCCGCAAGTTCTTTTGATGATTTGCCTGTTCCTTTTATATTCGGAAAAACATAAAAAGCCCCGTTGGGATTTTTGCATGTGAACCCGGGAATTTTATTAAGACCTTCCACTATTACATCCCGTCTTTTTTTAAATTCAGCCACCATTTTCTTCACATCATCTTTAGGACCTTTCAGCGCCTCTATACATGCGATCTGAGTAAAGGATGCGGTGCAGGATGTGGAATTAGTTTGAAGACGCGCAATGTGCTGGGCAATTTCCCTGTTCATCACGCCGTACCCCACGCGCCATCCGGTCATAGCAAATGTTTTTGAAAAACCGTCGAGAATTATAGTTTGATCTTTCATTTCCGGTATGGAAGCTATAGATGAGTGTTTGCCTTCGTAAATAATTTCGGAGTAAACTTCGTCCGACAGGACAAGGATATCGTCATCTCCTGCTATTATATTGGCAATGCCTTTAAAAGTTTCAGGATCCACTATGCCGCCAGTCGGATTCTGCGGAGAATTGAGTATAATCATTTTTGTCAGAGGAGTAACAAGTTTTTTAAAATCATCAACTGTAAAAGAAAAATTATTTTCCTCGCGAAGAGCGAGATATACCGGTTTTGCTCCGACAAAATTAACCATTGATTCATAGATAGGAAATCCCGGAGAAGGCAGAATCACCTCGTCACCAGGTCTCAGCCATGTAAGAATGGAAAAGAATATAATTGGTTTGGCGCCAGGAGTTACAACCACTTCATCGGCATCCACTTTTATTCCTCTGGAAGCACTAATATATTCCGCAATCGTTTTTCTAAGTTCAGGAAGACCTGCACTCGGGCCATAATGAGTCCATCCATCATCTATGGCTTTTTTGGCTGCGGTTCTTATATTGAGAGGAGTGTCGAAATCCGGCTCTCCTATTTCCAAATGAACCACTTCTTTTCCCTTTGCCTCAAGCGCGCGCGCCTTTGCCAAAACTTCAAAAGCCGTTTCAGTGCCCAACCTCGCCATCCTTATTGCTGTACGCATAACAACCCTCCTTAATTATGAAATGTTGACATCAATATATAAACATAGTTATATCTAATAATATATTTAAATATTTGTATTGTTTATTCAAATCCGTATACGGAATTATTTCCGCGCTAAGTTCGTTGGATTCGAATGCTTCAAAAAGATTGTTTTCAAAATTTTCGTCCGACGCCGTATTAGGCGGAGGAAGAAGAATAATCGCGATATTCACTTTATTCGTCTTGCACAATTCAGCCAACATAAAAGTGTTTACCTTTTTAGTATGACAGTAATCCTTCTCAAAAACAGATTCAAGATAAAACTTAAACTTATTTTTCAATATAACTTCGCGGAATTGCGCTTTCATTTTTTGAAATTCTTTTTCGCATCCTTCCGGATAAAAAAACGCGGCATTGACAGGCCTAAGATTGCCAATCGCATCACTTGCCTTAGGTTGTAAAGCGACCGCTGTTTCCGCCGGAGCGGTAACACCCGGAGACGCGATCTGAGTAGGGACCGGTGTGCTCTCCTGCTGACCGGACTGAGAAGAAGACACACCTGATTCGGGTTGCTCTTCAATGAACGACGGCTGAGAAACGGATATCCCTGCGGCAGCCGGAGAAGAACCCGCAGCAGCACTGGCTTCTGTTTTTTCGTCAGGCATAAGTTCGCCGATCAATGTCTGCACGAGCTCGATATTTATACTTGTATTTTCCATTGATGAATAAACATTCAACCTTTTAAGAAATCCTTCCAGTTCTCTAATGTTAGATTTAAGATTCGTCGCTATATACAGCAAAAGTTTTTCGCTAACCTGTATATTGTCTTCGTTAGCCTTTTTTTTCAATATAGCAATTCTCGTTTCCAAATCAGCGGGTTTTATATCCGCTATAAGCCCCCATTCAAACCTTGATTGAAGACGCTCTTCTATACCTGACAATTTTTTCGGAGGCTTATCGGAAGTAAGTACTATCTGCTTGCCGCTATCATGCAAAATATTAAAAGTATGAAAAAATTCTTCCTGTATAGATTCTCCCTGCGAGAGGAATTGCACATCGTCAACGAGCAACAAATCCAGCGTCCTGTAATGACTGCGAAATTCGCTTATATTTCCGTTCTTAACGGCTTCTATCACTTCTGAAATAAATTTTTCGGTAGTTATGTAAGAAATTTTTACCAAAGGATTTTGCACTTTTATATAATTGCCAATGGCATGCATTATATGCGTTTTGCCAAGCCCGACTCCGCCGTAAATAAAAAGCGGATTATATTTCTTGCCGGGATGGCGCGCCACGGCAAAGGCAGCGGCCTGCACAAAATTATTGTTTGCGCCCACGATAAATTCGTCAAAAGTATATTTCGGGTTCAACTGGGCAATCCCGTTGTAATCAGCCACTTCTCCTCCGTTTAATCATCCTTTTTAATGTCTTTTATGTTGCATGGATCAAATATGTCAAAAACAGGAACAAAGGGTTTTTCCGTTTTTTTCTCTACCTGTTTTTTATCTCCGCCCGCAGGTTCTGGAATAGTTTTATCCGGCGAAATATTGTCCATATTCCCGGCGGCCGGAGAAGTTTCATTTAAAATTTTAGGGGCGACAAAAACATCAGGAACAAACGGAACTTTCCTGCCATATTCCACGCGCTCTTCTTTTTTTTCTATCTTAGAATCAACCTTATTAGTGTCAATCTTTTCATGAACCACAGCGGATTGAAGCGGCGCCGCAAACGCGGCAGTTCCCCCCATATCAGGGTTGGCAGCGACAGTTCGCGTTTCTTCCTCTTGTTTCCCCATAATCTTTTGAGACGATATATCTTCTTTCTTTTCCGTATTAATACCAGCAAGCAGTTCAGGCGAATTCCTGAATTCAGTTAATTTAGAGTTCATCTCTTCTACATCGGCATCAGATAAATCGTAAAAATAAAACGAATACGTATAATCCGGATCTTTAACTCGCCACGGTTGCCCCATCCGGTCTCTAAAAAATTCTCTTAAAGAAGCCAGATCGTTCTGATCGCATTTGATATAAACCCTATAACGACCGGGTTGGATAGTGGAAGTGTACGGCACTATTTTCCAATTTTCTATCATCAGTCAGCCTCGTTAAACTTTTAGAGTAATATCACACGGATATCTACGGACAGCAAAACATATTCCGATTCCGTCTCATATTCTATTTTATCAAAGATTTCTTCAAAATTATACGGTCGCAGCTATTATTCGCGAACAATCTTTATCGCTTTTTCCTGTATCAATTCCAAAGCCAAAGGACCTATAATAGCGTCTTTGGAAATCTTAATTGTCCTTTCGCCTTTTTGAACTACCTTTCTGATTTCATATTCAGTTATTAACTGCCTATTGTTATTTAATGATGAATATGATTCTATCCATCGCTTTTTTGTGAAAAAACCGGATTTATATGATACGCCGCCAGCACAATTGCCCTTTTTGCTGCTATTAAGCAAATTTTCACAAACTATATCAATAATATCCTGTTCTTTCAACATTTTTTATCACAAGCCAGAGTCGATAATCTGACAAATCGTTAAAATCCCGCTTCTATTTTTTTAAGAACTTTTTCAAGCTGCGCGTCAGGTCTCGGTATCACATGTATGGAAACAAGCTCTCCGACCTTTTGCGCGGCCGCAGCGCCCGCCTCTACCGCGGCTCTGACAGCGCCGACTTCGCCTCTTACCATAGATGTAACAAGCCCTGTCCCGACTTTTTCATAACCGACAAGCCGGACTTTCGCGGCTTTTACCATAGCATCGCTCGCCTCTATCATCCCTACAAGGCCTCGCGTTTCAATCATACCCAATGCTTCTTTTAAATCTGCCATCTGTTATACCTCCCTATAAACAACAATTATAAATTGCAAAAGGAAAATTGGAAATTATTTATTCAAAAAAAAGTAAATCTTTCTTTTTCCTTATTTCTTTTGTAATTATTTTTAATATTTTCCTTTACCTGGATCCGAACCAAGCACTATCGCCACAGACGCCGATGCCCCTATTCTTGTGGCGCCGGCCGCAACCATCTTTCTCGCGTCGTCTTGAGTTCTGACTCCGCCGGAAGCTTTTACTCCCATCAATGGTCCAACTGTTTCGCGCATAAGCTGTATGTCTTCAACAGTCGCTCCTGAAGGACCGAACCCTGTGGATGTCTTAACAAAATCCGCTCCGGCCTGTTTTGACAATTGACACGCCTTTATCTTTTCTTCTTTTGTAAGATACGTGGTTTCAAGTATCACTTTTAAAATTTTACCGCGGGTAGCTTCTCTGACGGCTTTAATATCCTCAAGAACAAAAGCATAGTTCCCGCTTTTTATAGCGCCTACATTAATTACCATATCTATTTCATCTGCGCCGTTGGCAATAGCGTCTCTTGCCTCAATTACTTTT
>MWCF01000029.1 GCA_002069855.1 Elusimicrobia bacterium ADurb.Bin231
CAATGCGCTGTTCATTTTTATGCCTTTTACCGTCTATAAATCATGCTGTTTTTCCACAATATTTAAGAAAGAACCTAAAAAACTGAAAGACATACCAATGGCATAGAATTAATTGTATTGACACAGGATATGAATTTGTATATAATCTTTGTATGAAAATATTTTTACTTATCACTCTGGCATTTTCTATAACTTTTTTAACCGGATGCATGAGCAAGCAAAAAACTAACGCGGAAATTGGTCAGTTCAAAATCACGGATACCAAAAAGATTGCAGAATCAATCAGCGCGTATAAAGATGCCGCTGTATCCTATGCCCAAGAGAAATTGCCGGAAGCGAAAAAGGCTTTGGAACTTGCTCTGAAACATAACCCGGACAATGAAAAAGCCAAAGAATTGCTTGAACGGGTAAAAAAAGAAATAAACAGCGCGAAATAATTTTTTTACTCTCTGTTTTTTTATTTCGTCTATAAAAACCCGATCTGAACCATTTCAATACAAAAATCTTTTTTAATGAAGTATACTTTTCGAAGCCATTAAATGATGCGTTTCAACAAACAATAACAACCTTTCGGTTTAAGCAAGTTTTCCTTTGATAACCGCAGCTATTTTTTGTGCAAAGGATTTCGTATCATTCAAAGTTGGACCTTCCACCATTACCCTGCACAATAATTGCGTGCCTGAATACCTCACAAGAACCCTTCCTTTTCCTCCAAGTTTATTTTCTATTTCCGATATGGCATTTTTTACTTCGCTGATTTCATCCAGAGGCTGTTTCTTTTTTACTTCTATATTTATCGTAACCTGAGGGAAAGTTTGCATAACTTTCGCAAGCTCCGACAAAGGTCTGCCTTCCTTAAGCATAATCGAAAGCAGTTGCAGCGCAGTCAATATACCGTCTCCTGTGGAATGATGATCCCTGAATATTATATGACCCGAATCCTCTCCACCTATAACGGAATCACATTTTAACATCTCTTCAAGCACATAACGATCTCCGACCTTGGTCACCAGATGTTTTATTCCCATTTCCTTAAGTGCCACTGAAAGCCCGAGATTGCTCATTACAGTTGTTACAACGCAATTGTTTTTAAGAATCCCCGCGGCCTTCATGCTTTTTGCGCATATGGCAATTATCTTATCTCCGTTGACTATAGCGCCTTTTTCATCTACTGCTATGAACCTGTCGCCGTCTCCGTCGAAGGCTATCCCTATGTCAGCTCCTGTTTCAAGTACTTTTTTTGAAAGTTCCTCAGGATGAAGAGCGCCGCAATTTAAATTTATATTTCTGCCATTGGGAGAAACATTGAGCGCCGTAACTTCGGCTCTCATCTCTTTAAGAAGCATAGGCGCTACTTTATATGTAGCTCCGTTTGCACAGTCAATAACGATTTTCATGCCTTCCAGATCAGCGTCTTTGGGAAAAGAATGTTTCAAAAAAACTATATATCTTCCTGTGGCATCTTCTTCTCTGTAAGCCCTGCCCAAATCTTTGGAAGGAACCAACAATGCCGGAAGTTTTTTGGAAAATATCAAATCTTCTATCCGAGACTCTTCCTCGTCTGTTAATTTAAATCCGTCTCTTGAAAAGATTTTTATTCCATTATCCTCAAACGGATTATGAGATGCGGAAATCATAATGCCGGCATCAGCATTGACATTATCCGTAAGAAAAGCGATGCCCGGAGTCGGAATAGGACCAAACAATACCACATCTCCGCCCATAGATGTAATTCCTGTAACTAAAGCATTCTCCAGCATATACCCGGACAATCGTGTATCCTTGCCTATAACTATCCTCGGACGATGCCCCTCTTTGCCTTCTTTGCGCAACAGGTATGTTACAGCCTGCCCAATCTGAACAGCCATATCCGGAGTAATCGGCTCCTTGTTGGCAATTCCGCGTACACCGTCTGTTCCAAATAATTTTCCCATATTTTTATCTCCTTTCGCTCAATGCCTGCTCTTGAATAACCTTAACAATTTTTTTCGGAGCATAATAGCCGCGCGCAGTGGCATTAGGGTATAACAACACATTTTTAGATAATAAAGTTCCCGGTGTAGTCACGCTGTTGCAGCCTGTTTCCACGCCATCCGCCAAAATCGCTCCGAATTTTCTAAGGCCTGTATCATATTTTTTGTTATTAATATTCAAAGATATTTGAGATTCCACAATCTTCAGATTGGCAAGTTTTGTGCCTGCACCGAGATTTACTTTTCCAAGAATACTGTCTCCTATATATGCAAAATGTCCTGCCTTACTACCACCAAGCATCACACTGGCCTTCAATTCTGTAGTATGTCCCACTACGCAATTATTCCCGATTAAAACATCTCCTCTGCAATATGCTCCTTGTCTAACTTCTGTATTATCGCAAATAATAGTAGGTCCTTTTATCAAAGCGCCTGGTTCTATAATCGTTCCCTTACCGATAGAGATTTCATTATCCATTAAAAACGCTCCGGCAAAAATAATACTCGCACCCGATAATACGGAGCCGTCAACCTTCACCGTAACCTTCTTGCCCGAAGAATCTATCTCAAATCCCGAATCCAATATTTTACCGTCGACCAAGACGACTGTTTTACGGATAAAACAATCTCCACGCCGGATTTCACTGACATTTGGTTGTATATGAGATTTCAAATAACTCTTTATGTTTTTAAGAGCATCCCAGACATATTCTGTTTTGTCAAACAGCGCGATAAACGGATTGTCTTTCAGTTCAAAAAAATCTTCGCTTCTCAACATAATTCCTCCATAAATAATGAATATTAAAAATTATATAATAAAAAAATTATAAAATCAATGGATTAAATTGACCTGCGAGCTTAATAATCTAACGCAACAATTTGGTAAGATATATGATTACCAAAAAGAAGCGTATAGATTATGGGATGTGAAAGTTACAAGAGGTTGAGCGAGGAAGAGCGAGAAGAAATAAGTCGGTATCTGGCATGCGGAGAAAATTACAAAGCGATAGCGGGACATTTGAGGCGAGCGGTTTCAACGATAACGCGGGAAGTCAACAAGAGAAGCGGTAAGCGATTATCAAATCAATAAGGTACAGGATCTTATCAACGGCCGGCCAAGGAAAGTGTTGGACTTTGATACACCCTACGAAGTTTTTAGCAGTATTGTTGCGTTAAAACCTTGAATGCAAGTAAAATCCACTTTACAATTTTTGCAGTAAATATTGCATAATTGTATTGTATGTTTTGCCGGAGAAACGCAAGGCATAAGAAAAAAATTCTCTTAAATTGATTACATCCGGCTCAACAAATTTTATTATAACGGAAGTTACGGAGATATTCAGAATAAGAATTATCACCCATGAAAAAAATCGGCCGGTATCTTCAATATCGGATTGTTCTGACATTAAAACATCCAATGTCAGCAATATGTGAAAAGAATACGTAAAACCCACAAAAAAGAACAGCCAATTTATCCATATCGCAACATCAAAAATCAATGCCAGCAAATAGAAAATAAGAATTATCAAGAAAGTATAAAACGGAAAGAAATAAGGAGCCAGAGAAATAAGAAAATTGTTTTTTGTTGTAAGCACGCTTCCGGAAGATGAAGAAACACTGATTTTTTTTATCTTCCCTTTAAAAAGATACACCCACATTGCATGAGTAATCTCGTGCCCAAAAACATAAATATGTCCTGGCAGAACTTGTAAATAATAAATTACCGGAAAAATAAAAAAACCGGAAATGAACCATATTTCGGATAAAGAAACCTTACCGTGAGCAGAAAGAAAACGCCAAAACGCATTAACCAGTCCTATCAATACCGGCAGTAAAAGAAGCGCTAAAACAAATTTCACACAACGAAAAAAAAATCTTTGAGAAAATAAATGTTTGGCCATAATAATCCGCGAAGGTCATTTCATTCGAATAAACACACCCTGTTTCTGCCGCAGGATTTTGCCTTGTAAAGAGACATATCCGCCTGTTTAAGGAACGTCTGTTTATTAGAAATTTTATCCCAGCAAGCAACACCTACGCTGATAGTTATGGGAATTCTTTGTTCGCATATTAAAAATTCTTCTTTTTCGACAAGAGACCTCAGATTCTCCGCAAGTTTTACCGCGCCGGATATATTCGTCTCAGGAAGAATAACAGCAAACTCCTCTCCCCCATAACGCGCTCCTATATCCACTTTTCTTATATTGCCTCGCAAAATTTCCGCGAATCTCTTTAATATCTTATCACCTGTGGGATGTCCGAAAACATCGTTTATTTTTTTAAAATAATCTAAATCTATCATTAAAAGAGAAAGATCGGAATTGTATCTTTTAGCCCTGAACATCTCTGTTTCAAGTCTATGCTGAAAATACGAATGAACATACAACCCTGTCATACCGTCTCTTATGGCTGCTTCGTAAAGATCAGCATTATTGATAGATATTGATGCTATACCTGAAAGATTACTTAAAAGAATTGTATCATAATTATCAAATACCAACTTATTTTTTTTATCAAAAAGAAAAACATATCCGTATCTACGTTCCCGTATGCGAAGAGGTAAAATAAGGCATGGCACGCGGCAAGATTTTAAAAAAGGAATTCTATGTTTTAAACTATCCGCAGAGGTAATTATCTCCGTAGTATCGAAACCGGAATCCGAAAATTTTATATCCGACTCAAATTCCTGCTTTTCAAAACCTTTCGCTGCGGAAATTTGGAACGAATCTCCGGACTTTAGAAGAATAAAACCCTTGTTGGATTTTGAGACTTCAAGAAATACATCAAGAAGTTTATTTACAAGAAACGTTTTATCAAGAATCCCGGCAAATTCCGAGACAGTTCTGTTTAAAGCGTATAAATCGTTACGGATCAGTTCCAGATGACTAATAACCTTTTTCAAACTTTCGTCCTGCTGCCCGGATATCGACGAGCTGGGTTTAATTACCTCAAGCCCGATGCCCATTGCGGGACATATTATATTATAATCGCAGCAGTTGCAGTATTTGTTTGGTGTAGGTATAAAATATTTATCCGCGTTTATTGCGGAAATAATCTTTTCTATTTTTTTCTCGGTAAAGGAAATGTTTTCTGGGCCTTTATAAGTGGATATTATTTTATCGAACTGAAGAAAATATAAAGACAGTTTTTCCGGTATAAAACCAAACTTTTTCGCGCAGGCGAGTTGGCAAATCGCAAGTTGAAAATCATTTTCTATTTCTTCTTCCGAAAGCAAAGTTCTTCTGGTTTTATAGTCAATTATTTCATAACCGCCTTTATGTTTGTCAACCCTGTCAATTTTGCCCGTAATTACGCTGCCGTTTAAGGATACGTTAAAATATTCTTCAATACAAACAGGACGCGCCGTTATATCTGCGGAATCATAAAATCTAACGAGCAGGGATTGAGCCTGACTTTTCCAATCCGCTTCTTCCTCTTTTGAAGCATATCCGCAGGAAATCCAGTGTTTCTCCAAAATATTTAACAACGCGGGAAGAGTTCTTTGTTCGATTTCGCGAATACTGAACAATTCTGCCAACGTGGTATGAATGCTTTCCCCGAATGAAAAATATGCGTGATCCTGTTTGTAAATCGATCCAAGCTCGTCGATAAAATGAAACTTATATTTTAGGGGACACTCCGTATACATTGAAAGACAGGCATAATCGAAGGAAGATGGTAATTGCATAATAATTTTATCTGACCATTTATAATATTCTTGCGGCAATGATTTATATTCAGATAATGTTACTTCTTTTTGAACATATCGGCAAAATCAGATATTGCTTTCCTGGCAAACTCCTGGGATCCAAGACCGAAGGATATGGCAAAGGCAAGACCTATTGAGGCAAAGATTGTGATTACAACAGCATTTATAAGGTCTGTGGCTATATTTAGTTGTTCCAACGCTATAATCACAGCCAAAACCATCACTATGACAGAAACTATACTTGACAGTGTATTGGCTCTGGATATGCCGGCGCCAACACATGCCGCAGAAACAACTCCGCTTAAAAAAGAAGAAAGGAATGTGCCAACCACAAGTATGAATACAGCTATCACTATATTCGGAATATACAATAATATCCTGTCGAGAACCGTACCAACCACAGTAATGCCTATTAGATTAAGAGCAGCCGTAAAAAATATAAGAATTATGACCCAGTAAAAAAATCCCGCCAATATTTCAGAGAATGTGTATCTTACGCCAGCCTTTGCCAGCACACCAGAAAGGCCCGACTTCCCAGAAAAAATATCCGCCTTTAATAAAACCAATAATTTAACAAGCAATTTTCTTACCAAAACAGCCAAAATCCAGCCGAATATAAGAATCGCAAAAAATCCTATGACAAAAGGAATAAAATATGTTATTCTCGACAGAAGCGTTTCTGCGGTTTCAAGTATTATTTCTTGACAATCCATACGCAGTCTCCTTATTCATTAACATTGACAATAAAATTAGAAGTAATTTCCGAAAGACGATTTTTTATTTCTTTTAATTCCGTTTTTTCTTCGTCAGAAGACGCTTTTGTTTCAAGAATTTCAATTTTTTCCTTTATTCCGGCAATTATTTTTCTATCTTTTTTTATGTATTCAGCAAACGACAAAGACATGCTTTCCACAAGCGAGGCAAGTTCCTTAAATTCATCTTTATTCCTAACATGAAAATGCCCCACAAGACGGCCTGTTTTCATCTGCCTTATAATTTTTTCAAATGCGTAAATCGGGCCCACAACTCTATGAAAGGTAAGCACGCTTTGGATCCCTATAACAACTACAAGAATAACCACTATCCACCAAAATTCAGTCATCATTACAGCTTGCAATTTCGCTATCTCCGCGTTATTAATGTTTTCAAGAGCCTCGCTGCCTCCGACGGTCAATTTCATAACCGCAAAAACGCATACTGAAGTTATCATTACCGATATAAGGGCGTAAAAAACATACTTGAATAAAAGTCCCGGCTTCACAAAAAAAGATTTTCTAATCATAATCATTATACCCCGTTTATTAAAATGTTATCTATAAGTCGTGTTTTTCCGAAATACGCGGCAACAGCAATAACAATTTTTCTGCTTCCGTCTATTCGTTGGATTGAATCAAGAGTTGAAGCATCGCGTACTTCTATATAATCTATTTTGTCCGCGAAATTTATAATCATTCTTTCGATTACCGATACAATAGACTGCGCAGACACATTCTTTTTGTATTTTATCATATTTTTTGCTTTTTGTAAAGATTTATATATTGAAATAGCCCGACTCCTTTCATCAGCTGAAAGATATGCGTTTCTACTGGACAAAGCAAGTCCGTCTTTTTCTCTTATAATAGGACAGGTTACAATTTTAACCGGAAAATTCAGATCTTCGGTAAATTTTTTTATTACAACGGACTGCTGATAATCCTTCAAACCGAAATAACTTTTGTCCGGCATAACAATGTTAAAAAGTTTTCCGACGACTGTGGCTACTCCCCTGAAATGGCCTGGACGGGATTTCCCGCACATTACTTCACCGATGGTTTCAACATTTATAAAAGAAAAATAATCCTTCGGATACAACATTTCTGGTTTTGGAACAAAAATAAAATCAACGCCCAATTGCCGGCATAAACTTGAATCTTTGTCCGGAGTCCGGGGATATCTACGATAATCCTCCCCTGGATTGAACTGCATGGGATTGACAAAAATACTAACTACAACAATATCATTTTCTTTTCTCGCGCGTTTGATAAGAGAGGCATGCCCCTGATGAAGAGCACCCATAGTAGGAACAAGTCCTATGGCTTTTCCGGAATATTTTAAATCCTTTGCAATATTCTGGAAAATAGACGGTTTAGCGATGATTTTCATAATAGATATTTGGAAAAAAAGAAACCAACCTTCCTTTGATATTTTACCGGATTTTTTAGATGCGATTCCATATGATCCGCATCCTCAACGGTCCACAGAAATTTGGGATGTCCCGCGATATCAAATAGTTTAATTCCGTCGGAGACAGAAATTCTTGTGTCATCCAATCCGTGTATAACAAAAATAGGACGTGGTGATATAGCAGCTATATGCTTTTCCGCGGAAAATTTTTCAGGATCAAATCCCAGACGGCATCTTACAAAAAACAAAGTAACAGGCATAAGCGGATATTCGGGAATATTGTAAAAGAGTTCCGCATACCTGACAACAATATCATTAAACGCAGAAAATGAAGAATCCGCGACTACAGCGTTTATCCTATTGTCTTCGGCAGCAGTCAATATCGCAACGGATCCTCCCATAGATACGCCGTAAACACCTATCTTCTCGGCATACGACGATTTTTCGTTTTTTAGATAATCTATGGCTGCTTTTAAATCCAATGCTTCAAGATACCCGAGCGAACTTATTCTGCCGCCGCTTTGCCCGTGATTCCTGAAATCAAAATACAAAATATTAAATCCGGTCTTCGCGAGAAAAAACGTGGACGGTAATACATCAGACCTGTTCGCGCCCCAGCCGTGACAGGTTATAACAGTCGCAGATGACCTGTGTTCCGAACGCACAAACCAACCGGATATTTCCATACCGTCGCTGGAAGTAAATTTAACTTCCTCATATTCCATGCCCACATCTTTCGGAGAAAGAGTAATCGGGCTCCTGCCGACTTTAAGGACAAGAGATGAAGAAAAATATCCCCACAAGAAAATAAAACAAAGAATAAGAACAGGTATGCTAACGTATATCGGAACCCTTCCCAAAAATATCCGTTGAGGCGACATAATATTCCATCCCAAAGACAACACAAAACAGTTCTGCTATTTCTTTTCTTCTTTTTCCTTTTCAGAGGAAGAAGGTGATGAAACCGCAAGAACAGTTTTTGCCAGTATTGCCTTTTTAATTTCATCGGCAATTTTAGGATTTTCTTTTAAAAACACCTTGGAATTTTCTCTGCCCTGACCTAATTTTTCGCCTTTATATATAAACCAAGAACCGCTCTTTTCAAGCACGCCGAATTCCAATCCCGTGTCAAGAATACTTCCCGCAGCAGAAATTCCCTCTCCGAAAAACATGTCAAATTCCGTTTGTTTGAAAGGAGGAGCGACTTTGTTTTTAACAATCTTGACTCTGCCGCGAATACCTACGGGTTTATCCCCGTCTTTTATGGTAGTAATTCTTCTTATATCCATACGCACGGAAGAATAAAATTTCAGAGCGAGACCGCCTGTTGTGGTTTCCGGATTGCCGAACATAACTCCTATTTTCTCGCGCAATTGGTTTATAAATATGACTATTGTTTTTGATTTGGAAATAACCGCTGTAAGCTTTCTCAATGCCTGAGACATTAATCTTGCCTGCAAACCCATACTAGCCACTCCCATTTCAGCTTCTATTTCCGAACGTGGAGTAAGAGCAGCCACAGAATCAATAATTATAACATCTATAGTAGCACTGCGAACAAGTTTTTCAGCAATCTCAAGAGCCTGTTCTCCGGAATCCGGCTGGGATATAAGAAGTTTTTGTATGTCAACCCCTATCTTTCCCGCGTACACCGGATCCATCGCGTGTTCAGCGTCTATATAGGCGCATATGCCGCCGTGTTTTTGCGCGCTTGCCACTATCTGCATGCTAAGAGTGGATTTGCCTGAGGATTCAGGTCCAAACAACTCAATAACCCTGCCTCTGGGTATTCCGCCTACGCCTATCGCAACATCCAAACCGATAATGCCTGTAGGTATCACCTCAACTTTTTGATGTGTGCTGGCTCCGAGACACATTACAGTACCTTTACCGAATTCTTTCTCTATCTGAGCTAACGCAATTTCCAATGCCTTTTCCTTATCGGATTTTTCAGGCTTTGACATATCCCCTCCCTGTTTTTTTAAATAAAAAATATCTGATTATTAGGCACTTATTATTTCCGGCAAATCCGGCTGCTTTTCTTGCTGTTCATATTCGTATTTAAGAAGTGTTTTATAAATATACACACCGGCTATAGTTGTAGCCGGAATGGTAACTAAAAGGCCAACGAAGAAACAAGCCATTCCTAACATATTGACGACAAACGCGCTCAAAGCGAACAACAAAAGATCCCATTTGGCTCCTGAAGTAATTTTTGCGCTTTCTTTAAAGGACTGGACCAAACTCATTTTTTTGTCAATTATCAAATAATTATAAAACTGAAATTTCAAATACAATATAATGCCCGGAACAATAAACAATACCAAACCTAACAGAATAATCAACATATATAATATATTAGCTGCGGCAAAACGAGGCAGCAACCTGACATTGGAAAACAGGTCGTCTATCCCGGCTTCCCCGTAATCATATAATTTTATTACAATATTCAGTATATCCATCTGTATAATTGTCTGAAGCAGCCAGCCGGCAATCCGTATAATAATGGACAACAGAGTGTTCTCATTTGCGAATATTTTTATCAATATTTCAGGGAACCAGCTGATTACAAGCGCAAAGATAATAATAACGAACAAAAAAGATAAATTATCGCGCCATAAAGCGAATCCTGTATTCCATGCTTTTGCTATGGAAATATTTTTTTTATTCATCATTTTTCATATATACCGTTGTAATCGGGAACGGTATCTTTATTCTTTCAGCGTCATATCTTTCTTTAAGTTGTTTGATAAACTCGTGAATAATTAGAAATCGCGAAGGCCAATCTTTTGCCCTTAGTATAACGGAAAAATCTATACTTGAATTTGAAAAGGCGTTATATCTGATAAAAGGTTCAAAATCTTCAACTGCGCCGGGAACTGTTTTTTGGATATTTCTTGCCACTTCCACAGTAACTGCTTCAACCTTTTTCAAATCGCTTGAATAATCAACTCCCACAGGTATTACAACTCCTGTATCTTTACTTGGAATATCATAATTGATTACTATTGCCTGCGCAAGTTTTGAGTTGGGTATTATGATCATGTTATTGGCTGCCTGCCTTATACGGGTATTTCTCCATCCGACATCAGCCACAAAACCTTCCTGCCCGCCGTCAAGCTGCACATAATCATCAACCCTGATTTGTTTGGTTAATATAATGTGAAATCCCGCAAAAAGATTTGACAGAGTATCCTGTAACGCAAGAGCCACTGCAAGACCGCCTACGCCAAGAGCAGTAAGTATGGGTGTTATTGATATGCCAAGTTTATTAAGCAGAATAAGTATGCCCAGCCCGAAAATTATCCATCTGGCGGCATTCTGCGTAATAGAAGACATTTTCGGAGCGCCTTCCTGTCCGCTGACATAAACATTTATTATTCCGCTTACAATTTTGGCAACCACTATTGTAAAGGATATTATCCACAATGAAATTAATAGTTTATCCGCAAATACAATATTTTTTTCCGTTAAATTGGTTGTTTTAATGGCAATGGATATTCCGAGAATGGCAAACCATAAAACAAATGGGTTTTTAATGGCATCCGTTATTATATCATCGATTTGAGTTTGAGTTTTTCCGGTAATCTTTTTCAAATACAAAAACAGAAATTTTCTTATAATAAAACCAAATCCCAAAATAACGGCAAATACAATTATCGGTTTAAGACCCGCCATCCAATCCATTTTCTCCTCCACATCAAATAAAATATATAACACTATGTCAATTATCTTTTTCAAAAACCACGCCTGAAGCAGCAGGAGGCATAGATTTTCCTATAAATCCTGCGAGAGCGATAATCGTAAGAACATACGGTATCATCTGCACAAATTGCGTCGGTATATCCGCTCCTGAACTTTGAAGAGTAATCTGCATGCTCTCCGCGAAACCGAACAACAAACACCCGAATGCCACGCCAATCGGAGACCATTTCCCGAATATTACGGCAGCAAGCGCTATAAAACCGCGGCCGTTAGACATCCCGTCTGTAAATTGATGCTGGTCAACAGCCAGCCAAACGCCGCCAAGTCCTGCGAGAGCACCGCTCAAAATTACGCACATATACCGTATCAGGTTTACCTTTACGCCAAGGGTGTCAGCAGCCTCTGGATGTTCGCCAACAGAGCGCAATCTCAATCCGAAAACCGTCTTAAAAATCGTAAGATGCGAAAATACTACAATGGCAATCGTCAAAATAATTAACGGATTGCCGAAAATACCGTTAATCGTATCCGCAAATTCGCTGTTATAAGGCAGAACGGAAAAAGATTCTATCCCGGCCACGCGCGCGGAATTGCTGGAACTGTCAAAAAATATCTTCAAAAAATATTTAGTCATTCCCACGGATAAAAGATTTATCGCGACACCGCTTATTATTTGATTTGCTTTAAACCTTATGGATACAATCCCGTGAACAAGGCCTGTCAACATTCCGCAAAGAACTCCCGAGATCACTCCGGCAACGGGATCCCCAGTCAAAAATGTTCCAAGAACATAAGCAAAAGCGCCGTTAAGCATCATTCCTTCAAGAGCAATATTTACAATGCCGCTTCGTTCCGAAAAAACTCCGCCCATGCCTGCCAAAACATAAGGCACGCTTATTCTTATAACCTGGCTTAAAAAAGCAAGAGATATCATACTGCCAAGAATATCAGACATTTTCGCTCCGTTTATTTTTCCGATTTTGAAAGTATGCGTCTCACTTCGGAATTCGACGATACTACGCAAATTATCACTATTGCTTGCAAAATATCAACAAGTTCTTTCGGGACCACCGCGTTTATAACCAATCCGCCCTGACTTAAAATTCCAAACAATATGGCGGCGAGTATCACTCCAAAAGGATGGTTTCTTCCGAGCAACGCAACAGCTATGCCCATAAATCCCAATCCCGAAGAAAAACCTTCTTCAAAATAATATTTATAACCCATCACATAATTTATTCCGACCATGCCGGCAAGACCTCCGGATATGCACATAGCTGAAATAAGAGTTCTCTTGACATTAATTCCTGCCGTGGCTGCTGCCGAAGGATTAAGTCCAACTGCGCGCAGTTCATATCCGAATTTCGTTTTCCAAAGAATTATATAAACTATACCGCAGGTCACAAGCGCTATAACAAACGACAGATTTACTGCCGAACCCTTAAAAAAAGGCATCACTGCGGAAAGCCTCATAATGCGCGCGTTCTCAACTATTTCCTCAGTGTGAAGAGTCTCAGGAACTTTGAAATAAGAAACCACAAGATAATTAATTAAAGCAAGCACTATAAAATTCAACATTATCGTATTGATAACCTCGTGGGAACCGAACCGAGCTTTAAGGTATCCGGGTATAAAACCGACAACTGCTCCGGACATAAATCCCACAAAGATGCATAAAATAACAGCGATCAAAAATGGCACCGAGGAAGGCATATACATTCCTGCTATCGCAGTTGCAAAAGCTCCCATATATAATTGTCCCTCTCCGCCGATATTAAACAATCCTGACCTGAAAGCAAAGGCCACAGCGAGACCGGAAAATATCAAAGGAGTTGTTTTGAACAATACCTGCCCTATGCCGTAAGGATTTAAAAGAGTTCCCTCGACAAGAAGTTTGTACACCCTGTAGGGGGATTCTTTGTATATAAGAATTAATATATCGCAAAAAATTAACGCCATAAGAACGGCGAATATAGGAACAAGAATTTCAATCAGTAATTCTCTTTTTTTATTCATGATGCTGCACCGGTCATAAATGCTCCAAGTTCATTTTCATTAGTTGAAGAAGCATTAAATATCTTCGCTATTCTTCCCTTATACAACACCGCTATAGTATCGCTTAAAGAAAGTATTTCCGAAAGTTCCGCAGAAACAAGAAGCACGGCCTTGCCCTCGTCGCGCGCGGCAATGATTCTGCGATGTATAAATTCTATGGCGCCTATATCAACTCCTCGGGTCGGCTGCGCCGCAAGAAGAAACTCAAAATTTCTGCTGAATTCCCGCGCGACTATAATCTTCTGCTGATTCCCGCCTGAAAGCCCTTCCGCAGCGACATCAGCGTCGGGCGGCCTTATATCAAAATCATTTATCAGTGTTTCACTGTAACTGTTTATACTTTTTTCTTGTAAAAAGCCTGATGCGGAAAAATCATTATGCCTGCCCAGTATCAGATTGTCTCTAACGCTGAATTCCAGAACCAGCCCTCTTTTATGCCTGTCTTCCGGTATATGCGAAAATCCTGATTTGAGACGATACTTGGTGGATTTTTTAGACATCTCCATATCCATAAGAGAGACCTTGCCGGACACTATTTTTTCAATATTCAATCCCATAATCGCTTCGATAAGTTCCGTCTGCCCGTTCCCTTCCACTCCGGCAATTCCTAATATCTCACCGGCTTTTATCTGGAAACTGATTTCCTTTAAGGCATGCACCGAAGCATTTTTCATCACGGACAAATTTTCGACGGAAAGAATTGTGTTGCCAGTCTCCATCGGCTTTTTATCAACTTTCAATAAAACATCCCTGCCGACCATTATTCTGGCAATTTCCCGCGGAGAGGTTTTGGCTGTATCCAAAGTATTAATTGTCCTGCCCTGTTTCATAACCGTTATTCTGTCCGATATATCCATCACCTCGTCAAGTTTATGCGTTATTATGATAACTGTTTTTCCCTGCGAAACGAGATTTTTTATCACTCCGAAAAATTCTTTTACTTCCTGTGGAGTCAGAACTGCTGTGGGTTCGTCCAATATAAGTATTTCGGCGCCGCGATACAACACCTTTATTATTTCAACGCGCTGATTTTCTCCGACAGAAAGCTCTTCTATTTTTTTTGACGGATCTATTTTGAGATTAAACTTGTCGGAAAGAGATTGAATTTCTTTAGCGGCAAAGGCAAGATCTAAAATACCTTTTTTAGCAGGTTCTATGCCGAGAATAACGTTTTCAGTAACAGTCAAAGGAGGTATAAGCATAAAATGCTGGTGAACCATGCCTATGCCGTTTTTTATCGCATTCTGCGGCGTATTACGTGAGATTTTGCAGCCGTTCAAAATTATTTCGCCGCAATCCGGATGATACAACCCGTACAGTATCTTCATTAACGTTGACTTGCCTGCGCCATTTTCACCGACTATGGCATGAATCTCTCCTTTACGCACTGAAAGATTAACACCATTGTTGGCAACGACTTTACCGAATCTTTTAACGATATTTCTTAATTCAATCACTGTATCAGCCATATTTATTTTATCCTTAGCGCAAATTATAAATACGGAACCTTTATCTTTCCATCAATTATTTTTTTGCTCAATTCGTTTATTTTACCGAGAACCTCGTCAGATATCAGCATCTTGTTGTTTTCATCATACACAAAACCCACGCCGTCTTCTTTTATTCCGAATATTTTTATGCCGCCTTCAAACCTGTTTTCAACGCAATCGTTAATTATATTAAAAACTGCTACATCAACCTTTTTCATCATACTGGTAAGTATAAATCCGGGCGCCTCGGAATACTGGTCTGAATCAACCCCTATGGCAAGTTTATTCATATTGCGCGCTGCTTCAAAAACTCCAAGTCCGGTGGCGCCTGAAGCGTGATAAATTATATCTATTCCGTTACAATACTGGCTTAAAGCCAATTCCTTGCCTTTCGCGGGATCTTTAAACGCAGAACCTGTAACTCCGGCGTAATTGGAGATTATTTTTATTTTAGGATTTATAGCCAAAGCGCCGGCCTTATAACCCGCCTCGAATTTATGTATCAGCGGAATATCCATCCCGCCTATAAATCCAATCTTTGAGGTTTTAGTTATAAGAGCAGCAAGAGCTCCGACAAGAAAAGAACCCTCCTCCTCCTTGAATTTTATAGCTGCAACATTCTTCGGAGGCATTAATTCTTTCCCTGATTCATCGGTTTTTAAAACATAATCTATGCAAGCAAAAGATTGTTTAGGATATTCATTCGCCACATTTGTCACATCGTCGCTGAAAATAAATCCCACTCCTATAATCAAATCATAACCCTGCGCAGCAAGCAAACGCAAAGCGGATTCTCTGTCTGAGCCTTCTCCAGGTTCTATATATTCTGCGGATATACCAAGTTTTTCTTTCGCACGCATCAAACCGGCATAAGCTGAATCATTGAAAGATTTATCACCGCGGCCACCGACGTCAAAAACAAGTCCGACTTTAAGCTGGGATTTATTGGATTGGATTGTGTTCTTTGATTTAAGGCCTATGAAAAGAAATATAACATTTACTATAAATACAATTAAAAATATTTTTATAAATTTTTTCATGTCTATTTAAATTATACAACTGGAAAGAAAGTATGTCAATAGGCGGTTGGGTTTTGGCTCAGCGCAAAGTGTTAGCGGGATAACGCTTCGTATCGAGCAAAGCATGCTGAATATACACAATATTTTTGAGCATCTGCAACCGTCTCAGTTACACCACAAACCGTTTCATATCTATTCACCCAAATACTGCTTTAAGTTTATTTGCGAAACAGGTCCATCTGTACTCTCTTCTATTACTTTTACAATACCATTATCCGCCTGTTCGTAAATTATATATGCCTTGCCTGAATCCCATAATCTCCTATGCTTGGTGTCATAGAAAAAATCAGTCCCGGTCCCGCGAAATCTAAATGATAAATACCTACCATTCGGAGACAGAAGACAATCACTCCAGCCATCCTTATATTTATCAATATATTCGGGTGAAGCGGGGAACACAAGAAGTTCTTTCCCTTGTTTATTCAAAACATAATATATTTTCCTCGGTTCACCTTCACAGGGATCTGGGTCAAGTTCTAGAGTAACATCTGTATATAACACGATTATTTCACCATTCTCGGATATCCATATTCCATGGATACCACGAGTTGTAGGAAACCGTTTCTCCCATAATTCGTTGCCGTTCACATCGTAATATACGAATTTGCTTGTATTAACCGGATCACTATATTCATATTCATTTCCTTGTTCGTCTATTGATGATGCTGCGGCTGTAGTTATCACTATTCCAACATACTTACCGTTTTTGGATATCACAGCACTTTTATATGTGCCCATTTTGTACATCTTGTATGTAATCTCTGCGGCCGGTTCATCTGAATAAGGGCTTACATCTTTTTCTACCTTATATTCCGCTTTTAATGAAATCGTTTTTATTACCTTTCCTTTAGCATTTAGAAAATCTATCCTTTTATTCGGATAATGCATGTCTGTAAATTCACTCTCCTTTAACCTTAAATTACTTATTACCCTCTCAGTACTCTTGTCTTCCGGTACGACAATCCTTCTTTCTTTGGTATCGTCCTCGCTATCGGAAATTATAACTACTGCTTCTCCCAATCCTTCCACTATCCTTGCTCCGGGCTCAGTCAATTCTTGACAAAAAATATTCATGCTCATAAAAAGCAACATTATTATTGCTCCGACTATACCCTTTCCTCTAATCTTTTTATTCATTTTATTTTTACCTCTATTTTTCAAAAATAAAAATTGCCCTTCCCCCGGTGTAGTGGACATATAAATCAGTTGGAAAAATAACCTGCTGTTTCAAATTCAACTCCGTCCCCTAATGCCCATTTCTTCCGCTCTTCCATACCTTCCTCCTTGGACACATTTTACACTTTTTGAATACTCATGTCCACCTTTTCTTTGTGTCCGTTTTATTGGGGGAAGATCACTTTTGGGACCCGATCCTTTGAATACACGTTTTATCAATGCTTTGTATGTATATTTTTGCTCTTTGCGTATTAATGTTGTAAAATGCGGGGGTTCAACGAACACTACCTTCTTTGCCTTCTCGTTGTACCTTATATGATCAGGGGTTACCACCGTTTTTATTTTTTTTACCCCTGTTGGCAGTAATTCTTTAGGTATATTGTCCTCGTTCTCTGAAACAATCTCCAGGAACAATATCTTGCCAAGTTGTTCTATCCGTGGTTTTGGTCTGGGTTTAGGGTTCTTCTCCTCACCATATACAAAACCGCCCAATTTTCCCAGCACCGCGATACTAATACACACAAACGCCACAATCAACAATACCTTCTTCATACACTTTTTATCCCCTGTTTTATATTTTTTCTTTTCTCACAAAATCAAAAAGCTGGCGGCGTGAATCTGCGCATCACCAGCTTAAAGTTTCAATAAGGCAGTAAGTGGGAAGTAGTAAGTAGTTGATTACTTGATGCGAACCGTGTATTCCACCGGGATTTCCCATATTCGTCGCCACCTACAGTAATTTGATTTCCCACCGCCCAATTCCCGTATAAGATTAACATATACTCCATGTAAAAATAGCATTAAAAATATTTTCTCCGCCGGAAACATCTTGCACGTATTTAAACATAGCAGGGGTAAACCCTGCGGCTATAAAAAGATTATGAGATAAATAGAATTATTCATCCTGATATACAAGGACAACAGGAACAGTGAGATTCTTCGGCGTTGCCTAAGAATGACGGCAAAAGCGAGATTGCCGCGCTTACGCTCGCAATGACGACAAACTGTCTGTCATTACGAGGAATCGTAATTGTATCAAGATGACGAAGTAATCTCATCCTTTGAAATTGCTTCACTTCGTTCGCAATGACATCCAAAACGAGTTCCTTCGGTTTCACATTAGGATGACGACGCCAAGCGGTAACATACTTTTTCAATAGGAACAAATTAACATCATTCAAATTATATGTTAAAATTTAAACTTACCTTTCTTGAAAACGCTAACACACGCGTCCACCACTTCCGGATCATATATTTTTCCCTTGTTTTGAGTTATCTCCCAAAGCGCTTTATCTAATCCGAGCGGCTCTCTATAAGGACGCAGCGCTGACATCGCTTCAACGGTATCAGCCACAGCAAGAATTTTAGCGGCCTGTAAGATTTTATCACCTGTAATGCCCAATGGATAACCTGAACCGTCAATTCTTTCGTGATGCTGAAAAACTATATCAGCTATAGGCCACGGAAATTCAATATTTTTTAGGATATCATAACTGGATTGAACATGAGTTTTAATCAACTGTAATTCAATTTCAGTCAATTTGCCGGGTTTATTTAAAATCTCCACAGGCACACTGAGTTTCCCCAAATCATGTAGATTGCTGGCAATCCTTAATCCCTCTATTATGAATTCAGACAATCCCATTTCTTCGGCAATAGAGCACGCAAGCTGGGATACCTTATTCTGATGCACCGCTGTATATGGATCCCTCTGTCCGAGCGCGGAAGACAAAGCAGAGGAAGTTTCAGCCAGGGTCTTGCGCAACTGATCAAAACTATTTTTGAGTTTTTCTTCCACCTCCCTGCGTTTGGACAGTTCTTCTTCCAGTTTGCGATTGGCTTTGTCCAATTCCTCCATACTTCCCTCAATTTTTCTAATTAGGGTTTCATTATATTGCTTTAAATACACAGTATCTTCTTTTTCAGAAACACACGACGCTGATTGCTTATTAACAACAGACGGTTTAATTTGCTTCCCGGGTGCTTTACCAATCTCCCTGATAGTTTCTTTTATGACGGACAAAAACATTTCAGGTTCTATAGGTTTAACTATAAAACGATCCGCTCCGAGATTATTGGCAAATTCTTTATCACGCTCGTCGGAATATGACGCTGTAAAAAAGATAAACGGAATGGTATTTAAACGCTTATCTTTCTTCCATTCACGGCACAATATAAATCCATCCATTACAGGCATTAAAATGTCGGAAATTATCAAATCCGGCGGATCCAGACGCGCTTTCTCCAATGCGTCAATCCCGTTGGTAGCTTCGGTTATCTTATACCCGGACCCTTTAAGAATGGCAAGCAACAAATAACGATTTTCCTCTTTATCGTCTACAATCAGAATATGTTTCCCCTTCATTTTTAATTGTCCTCCTTTTTAAATCATTTAAGAAATTTTTTGACTTCTGAGACAAAAGTATCCGGATTAATCGGTTTTTCAATATAACCGTTGCACCCGGCATCAATAGTTTTTTCCCTGTCCCCTGACATCGCGTATGATGTTACAGCTATAATCGGGATATTTTGAAGCGATGGATTCTTTCGCAATTCGCGTGCTACCGTATAGCCATCCATCATAGGAAGCTGAATATCCAGCAATATCAACTGCGGTCTTACGCGGTCAGCGACCTCTATACCGGCAGGCCCGTCGAACGCGGATATTACTTCGTAGCCGTGTTTTCCGAGCAAAAAAGTGACAAGATACCGATTCTGTTCATTGTCTTCTATCAAAAGAATTTTTGTGCTCATAATTCCTACGCTCCTTTAACCGGCAATATAAATTTAAAAACACTGCCTTTTCCCCAATCGCTATAAACACGTATCTCGCCGCCGAGCAATTCGGACAACCTGCGGCAAATAACCAATCCCAGACCTGTGCCTTCGTGCTGACGGGTTAAACCGGAATCAATCTGTCTGAAAGGCTTGAATAATTTTTCCACATCTTCGGATTTAATTCCTATACCTGTGTCAGCAACTGAAATCCAAAGTGTTCCGGGCAGCATATCAGCGGTAAGAGTTACGCTGCCGCTATCGGTAAATTTTATGGCGTTATTCAAAAGATTCAGCATTATCTGTTCAATCCGGCGAGGATCGCTTGTCAGCATTCCCACATTGTGAGCGATTTCCACATTCAAAGAAAGACGTTTTTTATCCGCCAGAGGCTTTACTATTCCCGCTACCTTCTCAATGGAACTCTTTAAATCAAATTGTTCTTTATGAACTTCCAACTGCCCCGCCTCTATCTTGGATATATCCAGCACATCATTAATAAGGGAGAGAAGATGACGGGCACTTGTTTGAACAATTCCAAGTTGTTTGCGCTGCTCTTCATTTATCGGCCCGGCAAGACCTTGGAGAATAATTCCTGTAAAACCGATAACGGAATTAAGAGGAGTGCGCAGTTCATGAGACATTGTGGCAAGGAATGCGGATTTGATACGGTCCGCGGATTCTGCCTGATTTTTCGCTTCCGCGAGTTCTGCGATTTTCATTTTTAACGACAGATTTAATTTTTTATTGTTTGTATATGCCTTATAAATTGTGAAACCTAAAACAATCACAAGAGCGATAATTATTCCAAGCATATACAAAATACTTTTTTGCCGATGTATAGTCGCCACCTGTTGTTTAAGAATATCTGATTGCGACTTAATTTTTTTCTGCTGAATAAGTATTTTATTTTTTTGCTCGTTAAGAAGTTTATCACCCTCAATAAGATCTGAACGCTGTTTCTTTAATTCCATTGTTTTGGAAGAAACCGCAACACCAAGATTCTTTAAAGTTTTTTCAAGTTCCTGCGTGTGTTTTTGAAGATTGCGAAGCGTCCGTTGACCCTCTCTATATAATGCCGCTACATCAACCTCTGTTCCGCCAAGCAGTATCATATCAGTCATTATAAGAATATGCTGATTGATAATGTTCGCTTTGTTTATTTCAAACCGCAAAACTCCTTTTTGAGGTTCTATAAAATTAATCATTATCGGACGTTTATCATAATACCTGTCGCTAATAAGCAAAATATTCTTTCCCTCCACCCTGTCGAAAATATCCACATATTTTTGTTCTTTTTCCTTTGTAACAAAAATCAACTGGGCGGAATCGCAATCAGCCAAAGATTCGGAATTCGAAACTTTTATAGGCTTATCCCGTAATGTTTTTTTACTTGCTAAATCCAGCATCTGTTTCATTATCTCATCATCTTTGCCGAATATCAAGAAATGAAATTCTTTTATTGACGTTTCATTCTGCCACTGCACATTCTTGGCAAAATTATAAATATATGCCACTACCGCTTCATGCCGGTGAAGATCTTGCGCAACTTGCGCAAAAATATTTTTCAACGGCACACACAAAAAGAAAAATGATATAATTATAAATCTATTCCAGAATTTCATAATAAACATACATTTCCTTAATAATAAACGTAATCCCGCTATTTCTTTTCAATAATCAAACGCGTATCCGACGGATAACAAAATACTCCGTTGCGGCTGGCGGTATCTGTCCGGCTCTCTATTTGAAGTATGATAATATTTTGTATTAAATATATTTTTAGCCATCAACCTGGCATTGAAACCTTTATACTCCAGACAGGATAATGTCCCGTGGAATATTAGATAAGGTTCAACATCAGCATCTCCTGTAGCGGCGATAATTTTGGTGTTTTTCCTACAGCCAACATAATTAGCGCGAAGATTAAATTTTAAATATTTATCTAATGAATACGTAAAACTTGCGTTGGCGGCATGCTCGTTGATTTCAGAAATAACTTGTCCTGTATCGTCGCGGCTTTTATTGAAAGTGCAGTTTACCGATGATTTAAGCTTTTTGGCGGTATGACTGAAACATATTTCCGTTCCATCAGTATTTGTATCACCGCTGCTATTGACCCATTTATTGTTTATAACATCTTTTAAAATCGCATTACCGAGTTTGTTTTTATACCCGGTTAATTCCAGTTTATAATTATCTTTTAAAGAAAATGTTACGCCTGCTTCGAAAGATTTCAATTCCTCCGGTATCAGAGACGAATTGCCGGTTCCGTCCGTGTAATCCCATGGTTTGGGAGCCCTGAAAGCCTCGGCGTACAAAAAACGCAGGATATGATTTTGAAAATGATAATTAACTCCCGCGCGGGGGGTTAAAACATCGTCATATACGCTGCTGTGGTCAAAACGGATTCCTCCGGATAGAAACAGATTTTTATAAAGCATTATTTGCGGCTCGATAAAAATACTTTGCAGAGTATTATTTATAAGCTTAGGTTTGACCGGACGCGGCGGTTTAATCTCTGGAGAATTACTATACGACCAGGAATTATGTTCGGACAAATATTCATATTCAAAAGTTAAGCCTCCTGTAAGCGAAACAGATTTATTAATTTCATAATATAATATGTTTTCCAAACCCGTCAGATTATTGGGCCTGTAATATCCGGTTTGCGAGGAAGTAGTAACATAATATACTGTGTCGTCAAGCACTGTGGTATCCCTGTTATACAATATTGAAGACAAGGAAATATTTTTGGACATATTTTTTTTATATTTTACATAATTATTGATAAAACGAATGTTCCATGAAGTGCCGTAATCCTTATATATGCTGCCGACGGATTTACTCCAGGTAGCGAGAGAAGCCCGCTTATATATATAATTACTGCCTACTGTAAAGTCCTTTATGTTCAATTTTAAATTAAATGAATAATCGTCCTCAAAATTGTCCATAAGATCCGTCCAGTTGTTATCGCCGGCACCGCCCTTTAAATTCGCCTTTTCCGTCTTTTTTACCATACCGGCGAATGCCATCCCGAATGTTTTTTTATCATTAACATAAGTGCAATTTATATTATTTTCCGAAGTATTGAAAGAACCTATCGCTGCATTTTGCTCTATCTTTTTCTCAACAGGCTCTTTTGTGATGATATTGATAACACCTGCCATAGCGTTTGTGCCGTATGCGACAGAGGATGGGCCGTAAATAACCTCTATGCGTTCAACGTTGGACAGATTATATGTGCCTCCCGCGTAAAAACCTCCGGAGTTCAGTTCGTTTACCTGCACCCCGTCGATAAGCAACAAAGTAAGATTGTTTTGATTGGGTATGCCGCGTTGAAAAATATAACTATTTATCCCAAGAGTGTTTCTGAACTGAAATCCCGGCAGATCAGATAACGCTTCATCAAGCATAAAATATCCGTTTTCTTTTATTTGGGCAGAGGTGATAACAAAAACTGTGGACGGGATCTCGCTAATATTCTGGGACACTTTGGAAACGGAAGTAATTTTTAATTTCGACAATTGAACCAAATCCAAATCATATATATCGGAGTTTACAGAAACAGAAAATATCGGTTCTGTCGATAAAAGGATACAAAGGAGTGCAAAAACAGATGCTTTTAATTTATTTATTGCAAAGCACTCATTCTTCATAATTCAACCTGTTAAACTTTAGGTGTTATAAAAAACTTCGCTATACATTTATTTTTCTAAATTAATCCTGCTAAAAAAGTTATCATTATGCCATTGCGAACTTACCGTGCCGCGAATTTGTATTTGTCTTTTCGATTATAACAAGAATCTTTTATTGCGCTATACAAAAGTAACAACTACGGGATTGCCACGCTTACGTTCGCAATGACAACAAACTGTCTGTCATTCTGGGCTTAAAGGTTAAAAAATGTTGTTGAAACGATCTCAAAAAAGTAGTATTATCGTCTAAAAAGTCG
>MWCF01000030.1 GCA_002069855.1 Elusimicrobia bacterium ADurb.Bin231
TTAAATCTGAACCTTATGTTGTTAATAACTCGTCCCCATCTTACTTATGGTTAGATTCTTAAATGATTTGACAAGCATCCCGGCAAACTGACAGCCATTTTTTAATATAATTCTATTGACAGAGAGAAAACTTATGGATAAAATATAAAAATCCAAATGCCGGATCGATTCACCGAACGCAGGAACCGGAGGCATGCGAACTTTATGGCACAAAAATCACAAGAAAAAAAATCAAAAATAAAAAAAGTGGCAGTCGGCATGTCCGGCGGAGTTGATTCTTCTATTGCTTTATTATTACTTAAAAAATCCGGATGGATGCCTATAGGAATTTCTCTGAAATTTTGCGCGTGGAACGAAAAGGATAATTTTACAAGAGAAAATATTTGTTGCAGCGCAGAATCGTTTAAAGTATCAGGAAAAATATGCGAAAAACTCGGTATACCTTATCATATTGTCGATGTCTCTGAAAATTTCAAAAAGAAAGTAATATCTTACTTTATCAAAGAACTTAAAAACGGCAGAACTCCCAATCCCTGTATAATATGCAACAGATATGTAAAATTCGCCCAACTTTTTTTATGGGCAAAAAAGCATAAAATTCCCTATGTGGCTACAGGCCATTACGCGGGAGTAAAAAAGGGCCAAGACGGAACATACTCTCTAATAAAAGGAAAAGATATTGAAAAAGACCAAACATATTCTCTGTCATTTCTGCCGGAAAAATGGCTAAAAAATATAATTTTTCCTTTAAAAAATTACACAAAAAAGGAAGTTTACGAAATCGCGGCGAAAGAAGGTTATGAATTTTTTTTAAAACAAAAACAAAGCCAGGATCTTTGTTTTATAGATGGCAAATCCCTGCCTGTTATGCTGGAAAAAGGAATCGGCCTGAAACCAGGTCCAATAAAGAATCAAGGAGGAGATATATTGGGCACTCATCAAGGAACGCATTTTTTTACTATAGGCCAGAGAAAGGGTTTGAACCTTTCAGGGGGACCATATTTCGTTACAAACATTAATAAAAAAACTAATGTTTTAGCGGTAAGCAATCGCGAAAAAGATCTGCTAAATAAAGGAGCGTTACTAGAACCCGTCAACATATTTGCGGGTTTTAACGGCAGAAAGATAACAGCAATGACAAAAATCAGATACAGGCACAAAGCTGTAAAATCCGAGGTGACGCGAATCTCAAAAAATAAAATACAGGTCATTTTTGCCGCGCCGCAAAAAGCAGTTACTCCGGGACAATTCGCGGTTTTTTACAAACAAAATATCTGTCTCGGCGCAGGAAGAATAATAAGCGTAATAAAAAAATAATTCAAAAAATTTTATTTAGCTGCTTTACCTATGGAAATGATATAAAGCGGTGTTTCACTATCCGGCATTTTAAGAACTGATTTAATTTCTTCATCGTAAAACGCGCCAATAACCACGCTTCCCAAATTCAAAGATACGGCAGTTAAACATATATTCTGTGCGGAATGGCCTGCCTCTATATAAGCATATTTTATTCCCCTATCTCCGTATTTTGTAGTGATACGTTCATACACAGCGGCAAAAATAATTGTTGCGGGCGCGCCTTTTACTGAACCCTGCGAAAGCGCGGCTTTAGAAACATCTGCGCGGGAATCCCCCTTTACAATCTCAATTAATTCATTGTTATAAGGATTAAATCTGTAAATCCCGCCCGGGATTTTATTTATGTTTCCAGCCACAAGATATGTTTCCAAAGGATATAAAGCGCCTGCTGAAGGAACACTTCTTCTTTTTCTTACCGGATCTGTAATTCCCTGCGCTGACCACAGCAACTGGGAAACCTCTTCTATTGTAAGAGACGCGTTTTCATAATTTCTCACAGATCTTCTTTTTGAAATTGCCTCCTCCAAAGACACACTGCCCGCATATTTCGGCTGCGGCAGTTTAATGGTTGTTCCTGCGGAGGTATCACTTCCTGCATTAGATTTATTTTTCATTTCTTCCGCTCCTAAAGTAAATGTTACGGGTATTACGGACAGACATAGAAACATCAAAATTTTTTTTCTCATAATTAATCTCCAAAAATCATGTTTGGCGGATTCCATAAAAACTTTATAAAGCCACAGGCATCTTTTTTATTTCGAACCGGATTTATTATTTTTGCACATCTTATATCTCAGCCAAATATATTTTTTCTGAAACACTTCGCTTTTATAAAGTTGCGCATTGATATTTTTCTTAATATCGGTAAACATATCGTATCGTTTTGCGCCGCAGATTTCAGGATGAATCAATAAACTAATCTCGTCAGCCATCCCTTGATTCAACAATAAATTTCCCAAAATTCTTCCGGTGTCCGTTAAAATAGTTTTCGCGCCATATTTCTCGGCGAGGATAGATACGACTTTTTTCAGATCAACCTTTTTCGTACCAGCTGTATGAAAATCATACTTTCTTTCAACAAGATGTTTAATATAATTCCTGGGAGTCGTTTTAGAAACAAAAGCAACAACATCCCGGCAAAATTCAAATCTTCTGCATGTGTGGAGCAGTCCCTGAAGAGAGCCGCGCGTGTCTATAATCGCCCAAATCGGAAAGCATTTATCTCTTTTTTGTTTTACAAAATCTCCGGAATTTTCTTTCGGCACTCCGCCGTACAACTCAGCACCTATTTTAACGGTGTTTAAACCTATTAAATGTATGTCCGGTTTATAGCCGGCTGCAATCCTGTAATGCAATTACATATTGATGTTAAAATCCGTAAGCGACCCGTCGATAGTAACGGAATTATGAATAATTATTTTGGTCGGCATTTTACACCTCGTTTAAAAATATTGGCGGCAGAATTTCGGATACCGCGTAGAATAGCAACAACAGATTGGCAAAGCATAAAGATTATATTAACTCAACTATTCAAGGACATGGCGGAGGGGGTGGGATTTGAACCCACGGTCGCCTTTCGGCGACACACGCTCTCCAGGCGTGCGCACTAAACCGGGCTATGCGACCCCTCCGTTATTCAATATATCTATTATCTTTTTTATAATGAAACTTCAAGATGCAGTAAGATTTTATTAAATCAGGCGGGGAATGTCAAGTAATTATATAGATTATTATTACGGCAAACATTATTTGGATGCGTACTTTTTCCACATAATGAAAAAATTTATATCTGCCTGTTCGCATAGACAAATGTCTTATCAGCTTAAAGCTCTCTATCCGAATTCTTTTAAATAAAATATCTAAAAAATTGGCTGGGGGCAGTTTATTGAAACAAGATTTTCACAGCTTCTGGAATTTTATTAATTAAATCCGAGGGGAGCATAGAAACCGTTGATTTTTCTTTAGCGGCAATATCTCCTGCTAGTCCATGCAAAAAAACTCCCAATAAAGCTGAATTGAAAATATTTTTTGTTTGCCCCATAAATGCTGCAATCATTCCTGCAAGGACATCCCCGCTTCCCCCTTTTGCCATGCCGGGATTGCCTGTAGTGTTCACAAACACCCTCTCACCGTCGCTGATTACTGTTCTATATCCTTTTAATACGCACACAACCTTATAACGCGCAGCAAATTCTTTTGCCGCCTTCCGCCTGTTTTTTTGAATATCTTTTACCGGCTGACCTGTCAAACGGCTCAGTTCCGCGGGATGAGGAGTAATTACAGCACCGGATTTAAGATGCGTTATAAGTTCAGGATTGTTTTTTAAAATATTTATTGCGTCCGCGTCAATAACAATATCGGAAAAATTATTTTTCAAAAACCTGTTCACGAATATTGATGTGCCCTTTGTAACAGACAAACCGCATCCAAGAGCCACAGATGTCACTCTCCTATTTTTTATAAAATCAAGCAACTTTAGCGCTGCCAATCCGGCTAACGCATAGTTTTTATCCGGTACCGGCAAGGTCATAACCTCGGGTAAAAGCCGTTTCATTATAGGAATACGCAAGGTTTCCGGAAAGGCAAGAGTCACAAGCCCGCTACCGGCCCGAAGAGCGCCATGCGAGCATAATATCGCTGCTCCTGAATAATTCATAGAACCGGCAATAACAAGGGTGTGCCCGTAATCGCCCTTGTGAGTGTTATTTTTTCTCGGAGGTAAAAGTCCTTTTGCATATTTTAAATTTAAAAGTTTCATCTGGAGTTATAGATTGCAACGGCAGCAGCGTAATCTTGAGTATGCGAAAGAGAAACAGAAATCCTTTTTTCCAATATTTTATATTTATTACAAAGCAGTATAGCCGGGCGCCCGTCTGCGGCATTCTTAACTGTTATGTCCCTGTGCCAGATGTCTTTTTTGCCCAATGCTTTCCATACGGCTTCCTTCGCGGCAAATCTTACTGCAAAATGCTGCCATTTGTTTTTTCGAGCGTTACAATATTCCACTTCCTCGGACGTATAAACCTTTTTAAGGAATCTCGGGGTGGATAAAATTATTTTTCTTATCCGTTTGACTTCTATTATATCTATTCCTGTTTTAATCATTTTTCTTCCTTTTTTCAAATATTACCGCAACCGTGTCTTTATACAATATTAAAAAATCCTGCGACTCCGAAAGCCGGGCGGCGAGAGGACTGTCGGCATAAAGTATAGCATAATCACTGTCTTTTGGCAACTCGCCGATACCGAACTGGGTAAGGTCAAACTGCTCCTTTATAAAGGGAATCGGATAAACTGTATCATATCTACCATCGATAGACACCTTCATTCCCGGATGCAAACGCATTATCAGGTATTGCCCCCAGTTAAACTCGCAGAAAAGGTTGCCTTTTAAGTTTCTGCTTTTTATGAAATCCACAGCGTAAACGGGAAATTTGTTTTGATCAACCTTAATAGTGAAATTGGATGAATAAGAAAACGCAGTCAAAGTCGCGACAGCCACAATAGTAGTTGTCGCAATTTTTGTGTTTAACTTATCGAATTTGTCCGACATTATACGCGCCAAAGGAGCTGCGGCTGCTATAGCGAAAAGAGGAAGATGTCTTACGGAAGTAACAGTCAATATCATAAAGACAAAAGAAACCGTCCAATCAAATGAAAGCTTGAATTTTTTCCAAACTAAATAAAAAATTATTAGAAATACCGTTATAGAAATAATCGGATTGGCGTAAAACAACAGAAACGGCTGCCAATCTTCTATAATCAATCTTGTATAAGGGTTAAAAAAGGCTCTAAGAATCGCGAAATGCAATTTTATGCCGTAAGGATTTATAAGAGTGGCGAAAACAGAAAGAATTAAAATCAGCGCTGTTTTACGGACATTTTTGGAAAACATAACATACAGCAAAAGAAGGGCTATGCCTGCGACAAAGCCGCCGTGAAAATTCGGCCATAAAATAAAAATTACCGGTATATGAATTAATTTCTCTTCTTTGAGCAACCACACAAGCGCGGCAAAAAATACGAATGTAAATATTTGAGGTCTGAACATCCAAAAACTTACCGATATAAAAAGGATAAACAAAAAGACAAAAACCGTAACGGTGAGATTTGAAGTTTTGATTATTTTCAAAAGAAAAGCACAATATATCGTTCCGAGACAAACCTTGAAAAGTATAAGTCCTATCTCGGAAAAGACACTGTAAACAGCCCAGAAGACAACCTCAGCCAGCCATTCATGATTTATCCACGAAAGCCCGGACGCAGTATAAGAAAAAATATCTCTTGAAGGAAGCCGGCAATTCGCGAGCGCAATTTTACCGAATGTCAAATGTCCGAATAAATCGGGATCCGCAATATTTACTGCGGAAAAAAGAGCGGCCGCAAAAACAAACAACCATGCCGTAACCAAGGACTCAAACCATTGCCGTTCTTTAAGCGCTTCCATCTTTAGTATCTGCGCCGGTTGACCTGGAATCGCCTGCGGCAATGGTTTTATATTTAACATTGTTTCTGCCGGATTTTTTCACTTCATACATAACCCTGTCAGCCTGGTTCAGCATATCGTCGGCATCATACGGCGTTATCCTGAAAGTGACAACTCCGATACTTAATGTAATTTTGCCGTACGCGGACGGAATATCCGTAGAAAAATTATTCCGCATACGCTCTATTACAGTTTTACATACTGCCTCGTCGGTTTCCGGAAAGAGTATGGCAAATTCGTCGCCGCCGATTCTGGCAAATAAATCAATGGTCCTTATGCTGTTTTTTATTATAGCTGTAACTGTTTTTAAAATATCGTCTCCAGCAGTATGTCCTAATGTATCGTTGATATTTTTAAAATAATCTATATCTATATATGCTACTGTAAAAGGTCTTGTGTATCTCTTAAATCTTTTTATTTCAATGTCAGCCATTTCAAAGAAATATCTTCTGTTCGGTATCCCCGTAAGATAATCGGTCCTTGAGAAATCCCGTTCGTATTCCAACGCTCCTCTTATGGCAAGAAGAACGTAAGTTAAAACCAACACGAAACCAAAACGCGCAATAAAATTCCACGATCCGGCGACATCGTCGTAAAGCGCAACAGTTAAATCCCCTGGATTAATTTCATAAAAAATCGCTATAGTGGTAAGAATAGTCGCGAGAATAGCGCTTATCATTGAAATTATAATACCCGTGCCCCTGCCCATAAACCATGCTATCAAAAATGCGGGCAAGATATAAGAAATGGTAAATGAAGGTTCCAGCCCGGTAAGCCGGTCAAGCGCAAAAAGAAAAATCAGTACCGCAAAGCCGCCAACTACAATCAGGGTTTTGAAAGTAATCTTCAAACGGCCCATCAGCTTTCTCATAAATTTCCTCCGGTTAATGATTTAACATATTCATCTATCGCAATAGCGGCTTTTTTACCCGCCCCCATCGCTTCTATGACAGTTGCAGCTCCGGTCGTGATATCCCCTCCGGCAAAAATTCCGGTTATATTGGTCGCACATGTCATACCATTTATTATTATATTACCTTGCCTGCCTGTTGTCAACCCGGAAACCGATTTTATAAAAAGAGGATTCGGATTCTGCCCTATAGCGATAATTGCCGTATCCACATCCATCAAAAAGTTGGACTCCTCTATTCTAACCGGCCTTTTTCTGCCTGAAGAATCAGGCTCTGCAAGCCGCATCCGCACGCATTCCATACTAACAAGTTCGCCTGCGGAATTTCCTATAAAACGGACAGGGGCGGCAAGCATAATAAATTTTACGCCCTCTTCGCGCGCATTTTCAATTTCTTCCTTGCGGGCAGGCATTTCTTCCGCAGAACGTCTATAAACTATAGACACTTCTTCAGCTCCGAGACGCAGAGATACTCTCGCGGAATCAACCGCAACATTCCCGGCCCCTATCACAGCAACTTTTTTCCCTATCCTTACAGGGGTATCGTAATCCGGGAACATGTACGCTTTCATAAGATTAACGCGCACCAATAATTCATTCGCGGAATATACTCCATTAAGATTTTCGCCTATTATTCCGGGGAAACGCGGAAGTCCGGCGCCGGTACCTATGAATATAGCTTTATTGCCTTCTTTAAAAAGATCATCCGCAGTTTTAATTTTACCGATAACGAAATTTGTTTTTATTATAACTCCGAGGGATTTGATATAATTTACCTCTTGCTCAACGATACTTTTAGGAAGACGAAACTCCGGTATCCCGTAGACAAGCACTCCGCCGGGAAGATGAAGGGATTCGTAAAGAGTAACTCGGTATCCTTTCTTAGCAAGATCCGCAGCACACGTAAGTCCGGCAGGGCCGGCGCCGACAACGGCAATTTTACAGGCATTCTCCTTTTGATGAGAAACTGCTGTTTTTTCTGTTCCGGATATGCCGTTTGGTTTTGAATAATTTGTCATTTCCCAATCAGCGGCAAATCTTTCAAGATACCCGATGGATATCGGCATACCTTTTTTACCGAGGATACAATGCAGCTCGCATTGATTTTCCTGAGGGCATACTCTCCCGCATACTGCAGGAAGATTGTTTTTCTGTTTCAATACAGAAACTGCGGATAATAAATCGTTGTCCGCTATCTTTTTTATAAAACCCGGAATATTTATGCCTACCGGACATCCTTTAACGCAAGACGGATTTTTACATTGCAAACATCTTTTTGCTTCTTTCAGCGCCGATTCGAAAGAAAGGCCCAAAGAAACTTCGGAGAAATTCTTTATCCTTTCTTCCGGTTTCTGCAAAGGCATCTTTACGCAATAATTTATATTTTTATCTTCCATCTTTTTCCAATCTGCATTTATGCCCGACAACGACGAGAGATTCCTTATCCTTAAAAAATTTGCTTCTGTTCATAAGTTCCGCCCAATCTACCGCGTGCGCGTCAAAATCCGGTCCGTCAACGCAAGCAAACTTTGTAACTCCTCCGACTGTAACTCTGCAAGAACCGCACATACCTGTTCCGTCAACCATTATGGGATTCAAACTTACGATTGTTCTAACCCCGTGAACTGCGGTCGTATCAGAAACCGCCCGCATCATAACTATCGGACCTATAGCGTAAACAATATTAAAGGTTTGAGAACCGGTTGAAAGCAATTTCTTTATGACATCCGTTACCAATCCCTTTTGGCCGTAAGAACCGTCATCTGTGGTTATATAAAATTCATCGGCAATGGATTTCATTTCATTTTCTAAAATAATAAATTTTTTTGAACGGGCGCCAAGTATCACAATCAACCTGTTACCTGCGGATTTTAAAGCTTTGGCAAGAGGATAAATTACAGCAGTGCCCACACCGCCGCCAACACAAATAACTGTGCCGTATTTTTCAATCTCACTCGGTTTCCCTAACGGACCGGCAATATCGGATATAAAATCTCCGGGATTCAACAGGCACATCTTCTTTGTGGTTTTTCCCGCTTCCTGGACAAATAAAGTAATCACACCTTTTTCCGGCTCTGTCTCTGCGATAGTCAAGGGGATGCGTTCGCCTTTTTCATCCAAACGAACTACAACAAACTGGCCGGGCAATGCTGCGGACGCTATCTCCGGAGACAGAATAACAAACTTATGCACGCCTTCCGCTGCAACTGTTTTTTCAATAATTTTAAACATAATATTTATACAAAACTTGCCACAAACATTGCTAAATAAAAACAGAAATCTTTACGTTTACACCAAAAAAAATTCCGGCACGAATCTCCAAATTTATATTCAACATCTTGCGGAAACGCTGTCGGATCTAACCATTTAATATATAAAACTGCCGGGAAATTATTACGGTGTTTTAACGTTTATTTTTATCATTCACAACACTCAAAAAAATTATTTTGCCGATACGGCATTCATTTAATTGTCTCAACCGAACATTATTTCATAATATCAAACTTCAGCTGGACAACATTTCAAAAATTAAAAACTGGGCAAGGAGGGACTTGAACCCTCACGTTCCTTACAGAACTCGGGATTTTAAGTCCCGTGCGTCTGCCAATTCCGCCACTCGCCCGTTATACAAAAACCTACCAATTATTGAGGGTTTTTCTATATTTTCAATTTTTCGTTCTTCGCCGAAATCCTCAATTTGTGACATATTTGTGACATACTCAAAGCCTAACAGTTCCACTGCCGATTTTTTGAAGTTCGGCGAAAGATGCGAATACCTCAATGTCTATGCCTTAAATCGTGAAAATGAAAATCTTTTATTTCCGCTTTTTCAACCGCCCTCTTGAATGCGCCTCTTATCATTCCGAATCTCGTCAAAGGTCGGTCACTATTGTAATAAAAGATATTCTGGTTGTCAAGATTTTTGCGCTGCAATCTCAACTTCCCGAAAATATATTTTACGATTTTATTCATCGGGATATATCGCGGATGTCCGTTCTTTGGATTACGGACTAAAATCACTCCACGGATCAAATCAATGTCCGGCCATTTCAGGCTTATTATTTCACCCTGCCGCATTCCGGTATTCAATGCCACGGCAATAATCGGTTTTAAAAAATCCTCGCTGGAGTCCATTAGTTTTTTTATTTCATCTTTTTCAAGGAATCTGACCCTCTGATTATTTTCCCTGAACATTTTTACTTTTTTGACAGGATTGTCCGTCGCTTTTCCCCACTCAATCGCTTTTGTGTAAATATGTTTCAATAAGGCAAGTTCCCTATTCACTTTCGCAGGGGATATGCCTTTGGCCGTTCTTTCAATTTTGTATTCCTCTATCAATCCGGGCGTAATATGATTAAGATACAGTTCGCCGAAAGCCGGTAACAAGTGCGCCGAATAATTATATTTGTCGTGACTGTAAGAACGCTTGTTCGATTTTGAATATTTTTCAAGATATTCATTTGCCATTTCCGAAAAGCAAATTTTCTGTTCCTTTCTTACATCAAAATATTTATTCTCAGCTATTCCAACCTGTATTTTTTTTAGCGCGAGTTCCGCTTGTTTTTTGGAACACCCGATGGGCTCCCTATGCCTTTTGCCAAGATGTATATAGTCAATATACCATTTCCTTTTTCTAAGATATACACCCATAGTATTACCCCCTTTATTATTTTAGCATTTTACCTGAAATAATCAAGATTCGCCTCTGCCACTTTTTGTTCTGCAATCCATTTATCAATATCCACTTGGTCAAATTTTACAAGCCGGCCGACTTTCACATAGGGAATTTTTCTCTGATTCACCCATGAATAAACGGTACTTATCTTGATACCAAGATACTCAGCCAGTTCATTAATGTTTAAAAGTTTTGTTTGCATATTGCCCCCCTCGCCAAAAATATTATCAATCAAAAAGCTTTGTTTTTCTACCTTCCGCATCACACCATACAGTATTTAATTGCTTGGCATTCAAGTCATTCCATAGCGTAAACAAATGCTTATTCGGATGCCTCAAATGCGGCAAAAGCGTTTTGATTGCGCGACGTAAACCCCAGATTATTGTTTCAGATGAAGCAACCCACAGCACTACATTTAAATCATCCCGATTTATATCAATAGATTTTATCGCGCCAGTTAAACGCTTAAAACTTTTCGATGTCAGTTCGATTTCAATGCCTGTTTTATACTCGCTTTTCGGCGCTTTAATAATCATCTCGGCATCGCATTGTTTTGCCTTCCTTTTTATCTCATCTTTTCCGCTATGTAACTCGTGGTAATACGCAACGACTTTTTCAGGCCGGTAATCAACAACCCACGGATGCTTTTGGAATATCAGCCGGATTTGTAACCCTACAACCGTATGGGAAAACCGCGTCAGCCGGTAATCGCTTTTAATGTACCTTTTCGACACTCTCAACTTACCGATTGATTCCAGATACTTATACCCTGCCTCAGTAAGGCAGTATGCCTTTTTCGGTTCCATATATGTATCGAAACTGTTTATGAATTTCTTATAGTAAAGAATTTTCAAATACCTATAACCTGAAGCCCTGGGTATGTTAGATTTTCCGACTTCAACTATTGTTATGAACCCATGTTCAGCCATTAAACACATTAGATAAATAAGCTTATTATTTGTATTCATTTTAGCACCTTATTTTGTCATTGCTTTTTTAATTATTTTTCACTGTTTTTATTCTTAATTACTCCATTATTTATTTACTGATTTTCTATACTGCCCACTCCTGCAGTCATTCAACCGGATACCTTGTCTCTCAAGGTATGTTAGACCATATTTGTAAAGTAGCAACCAAAATTGACCCCTAAAGTGCAACGAAAATTGACCCTCCCTGAAGAAAGAAGTATCCTGTTTGGAAAGTTTCCAAATTTCCATACAGGAGGGAGGAATGATGAGTGTAAAGCAGATCCATGATGTGCGGATGTTGAGACACGAGGGAATGCCGATAAACGAGATATGCCGCAGGACGAGGATATCGCGTAATACAGTAAGGAAAATACTGCGCGGGAAAGAGACGAAATTTACCTACCATAGGGCAGAAACCATCCAACCAGCCCAGAAACCCATCAAAGAACTGATAGAGATGTGGATAAAACAGGACCAACTGGAACGCAAGAAATACCGGCGGACCGGGAAACGGATGTATGACATTCTGGTTAGCGAATATGGATACACCGGCAGTTATGCGTCCGTGGTGCGATGCGTAAACGAAACGCAAGAGCGCGTAACCAAACAGCCGGCAGAAGTGTATATCCCGCTGGAATACGGGCCCGCCGAAGCGTATCAATTTGACTGGGGCGAAGTAAAAGCGGTAATAGGCGGACAGTTAACGGTTTTGAATCTCGGAGCATTACAATTATGTTACAGCCGTAAC
>MWCF01000031.1 GCA_002069855.1 Elusimicrobia bacterium ADurb.Bin231
AACAGGATACTTCTTTCTTCAGGGAGGGTCAATTTTCGTTGCACTTTAGGGGTCAATTTTGGTTGCTACTTTACACTTAATGCGATCGAAGTAATTACAATTGATGAAAACACTGGCAAGGAGTTCTTGGAGAATTATAAAAGGTTGAGAAGATTATTTGAATTGCTGGGGCCGGATGAGATTAAGGTAGAATATTTTTCAAGTTATAAATGGCTGTCTGCTGTTTATGTGTACTATATTAAGGAAGTTCTAAAAAGCAGGGATGACAGTGAGATATATTTTGAAAAGTATTTTGATAAGACAATAAAACATATTTATAAAACGACTGAAATAGAAAATTTGCAAAAGAATCTGCCGCAGATTGCTTTTGACGATAAATATCTTGAAAAATTGCACGAAAAAATAGCCAGCAAGGAAGAAAAAGCGGCAAATATTGTTTTTACATTGAATAAGTTTGTGCTTGTTGATAAACAGAAAAATCTTGTTTATCTGTCAATTGCAGACAAAGTGGAGCAGATCCTTGAAAAATGGAAAGAAAAGAATAAAAACTACGAAAACATTTACAGGGACGGCTTAAACATTTTGAAAGATATTGATAAATTAAAAGCGAGGCAGAAAGAACTGGGCTTTTCTGATTTTGAGTATTCAATTTTGGCAATTATGGAGAAGAAACTTGGTTCAAGAAAAGAGCTTATCGAAGATGTAAAACAGATCTTCGGGATTTTGAGAAAAGAAATGTTCAACGGATGGGCTTTACAGTCAACTGCAAGAAAGAATGTGGAACGAGAACTGCGCTCATTCTTAAGAAAAGCAATTGTCAGATACGATATATCATATGAAAAGATGAATGAGGTTTATGAAGCCATCAGGGATAACCTAATGACATATGGAAAAGATAATTAAAATTTCAAATCACAGCATAAATTACGGCATTTCGCGCAGGGATATTAAATATCCCCGGTTGGAGTTTAAGACCGGCCGGTTGCTTCTTGTTCTGCCTAATGGAATGAAAAATGAGGCGGATATATTGACCCGCCACCGGTCGTGGATAAATAAAAAAAGCAGTTTTATCAATAAAACTTTGAAAAACTCGAAATCAAGTATGCTTGACTTGAAAAGAACAGATGCCGAACTTCACATTATCGTCAACCGTTTGGTAAAAAAATATTCAAAAGAATCGGAATTGAAAATAAATAAGATATATTTCAAGAAGATGAAATCGAAATGGGCAAGCATGAGCAGTAAAAAGAACCTAACGGTAAATTTATTGTTAAAGTTTTTGCCGGTTAGATTGGTCAATTATGTAATCTACCACGAAGTGACCCACTTGCTGGAGAAGAAACATAACGACAGGTTTTTCAGATTGATAAGCAAAAAATACAAAAATTATAAAAGTATCGAGGCTTCCCTTTTCAAATACTGGTTTTCAATAAAACAAAACTTTGAAAAATTAGTGTAGAAGATATTATAGCAAATAGAAAAATAATTTTCCCCAGGAATTAGGGATTTTTTTTCAAATTTATTCCGTTCTGAAAATATACCCGTTCCGCCGCTGTGTCGAGTCGTGCATTTTTACTTCTTGACAAAAGAGCTGTTTTTAGATATTATAAAATTTATTCTTTATTGATATTCGCGGCATAATCGGCAAAATTATTTTTAAAAAATTACAATGAAAAATAATGAGATTAAAAAATGGTATTGCACTGTTAAAACAAAAATAAAGATGCGGCTTGCCGAATTCAAAACTCCAAAGACCGACAGGGAAGTGTTTGAAGAACTTTGTTTTTGCATATTAACGGCAAACGCGTCCGCGCGAATGGGATTAAATTCTATAAGCGCCATTAGGCGGAATCTTTTGAATATAGACGAAGAAAAACTTAAAATAGAGCTTAAAGGGAAACACAGATTTTACAATGCCAGAGCAGGATATATAATACATACAAGAGAATATTTGAAAAAATTATGCGGTTTGAAAATGAATAAATTTCTGAACTCTTTTGAAGATGTTTTTATTTTAAGAAAGTATATTGCCGAGAATAAAGATATTAAAGGCATAGGATATAAAGAGGCAAGCCATTTTTTAAGGAATATAGGATATTCGGGTTTAGCCATATTGGACAAACACATACTTAATTGCTTAAAGGAATCCGGAGTTATAGATTTACAGGATCGCAAATATACGGATATAGAACGGAAGATGGCGGCCTTTTCCAAAAAGATAGGCATACCTATGGATGAATTGGATCTTACTTTATGGTCATATAAAACAGGAGAAATATTAAAATGAAACCGGTATTACAGATTGCGTTGGATTTTGTGGATTTGAAAAGAGCTTTAAAACTTGCCGAAGAAGCCGTAGCTGGCGGCTGCGATTGGATAGAGGCAGGTACGCCTCTTATAAAAAGCGAGGGGCTAAATTGTATCCGTGTTTTGAAAAAAAAGTTTCCCGGGATAAAGATAGTTGCGGATATGAAAACCGCTGATGTCGGCCGGTTAGAGGTTGAGATAGCAGCAAAAGCAGGAGCAAGCGTTGTGACAATTCTTGGTTCTGCCGACGATGAAACAATAAAAGAGGCGGTAATGGCCGGCAAAAATTACGGCGCTGAAATATCAGTAGATCTTCTTGGAGTGGCAGATCCCGCGGCAAGGGCTAAAGAAATCGAAAAACTTGGCGCGGATTATATAGGCGTGCATATTCCCATAGATGAACAAATGAAAGGCAAATTGTCATTTTCAGCTTTGAAGAAGATAGCCTCGACGGTACATATTCCCGTATCCATAGCAGGCGGTATAAATTCTGAAAACGCCGCAGACGCCGTTGCTGCCGGAGCATCTATAATAATCGCAGGCGGTGCGATAACAAAATCTCCGGACGCGCACAAAGCAACCCGCGATATTAAAAAATCTTTTCTTACTGGTAAAAAGATTCAGACAAAATATTTTCAAAGAGTTTCAGAGGAAAATATAATTGATGTATTGAAAAAGGTTTCAGCTGCAAATGTGTCGGACGCTATGCATAGAGGTCTGCCTTTATCGGGGATTAGGCCGGTATCTTTAAACGGAAAAATGGCAGGCCGCGCAGTAACTGTAAGGACAAATCCAGGGGATTGGGCAAAACCTGTAGAGGCGATAGATGTAGCGTCTCCCGGCGATATCGTAGTGATAGATGCCGGCGGTGTCGCTCCTGCTGTGTGGGGGGAACTTGCCACCCATTCGGCAATGAGCAGAAAAGTCGGAGGCGTTGTGATTTACGGCGGAATAAGAGATATCGCGGATATAAGGGAATTGCGGTTTCCCGCTTTTGCCACGTTGATTACGCCTCAGGCGAGCGAACCAAAAGGTTTTGGCGAGATAAATATACCTATTACCATCTCCGGCATAAAGATATTTCCCGATGATTGGATTATAGGCGATGCCGACGGAGTAATGGTTATATCCAAATCTATTGCTGTTGAATTTGTCAACAGGGCGATGGATGTGCTTGAACGTGAAAACAGATTAAGAAAAGAAATAAAAGAAGGTTCGTCTTTATCGGAAGTTGCCGAACTCCTTAAATGGGAAAAGAAATGAGATTCAAACATTTGTTCGGCCCTGTAAAATCTCGTCGTCTCGGGATTTCGCTGGGTATAGATCTTGTGCCGCATAAAACCTGTAATTTGAACTGCGTTTACTGCGAATGCGGAAAAACCACCAATTTTACCGGATGCAGAAAAGAATATGTTTCTGTGAAAGAAGTTTTTTCCGAATTGGATGAATATTTAGGTCAACATCCTGTTCTTGATTATATCACTTTTTCCGGCGCCGGAGAACCTATGCTGCATTCAAAAATAGGAAAGATTTCCGGTTATATAAAAAAAAAGTTTCCCGAATATAAGTTGGCTTTAATTACCAACGGAACTTTGTTTTCCTACCGGCGTATGCGGCAGGAAGCGGCTAAAATGGATATTATTCTTCCGTCGTTAGACGCCGTTTCGATGCCGGTTTTCAAAAAGATTAACAGACCGTGTCCCGGTATCCTGCCGGATAAAATTATCAGCGGGCTTATTCGTCTCAGACAGGAGTTTAAAGGCGGTATTTGGCTGGAGATTTTCATAATACCCGGATTGAATGATACGCCTTCAGAATTGGGTTTGATTAAAAATTCAATCTTAAAAATAAATCCGGATAAAATACAATTAAATGCCCTGGATAGACCAGGCACTGTTCGCGGCCTGATAAAAGCAAGTTCTTACAAATTGAAAAGTATAGCAAAATATTTTGGCGAAAAATCTGAAATAATTGCTGCTCCTGAAATCAAGTTGCGCGCTAAAGCGGACAGAAATAATTTTGAAAAGTTGGTGTTCGGCACGCTTTGCCGCAGGCCAAGCACAATTCGAGATTTAAGTGTTATCTCAGGGGTTGAAGAGGTAAAGATAAAAAAATATCTTATTTCATTGCGGAAGACAGTTAAAATAGATGTTACGCGCATGAAACGCGGCAATTTTTACAAGATCGTAAAATGAAATGTCGCAATAATGTTATGGAAGGGGAAAAATGATGTCCTTATTGGAACTTGAAAAAGGTAAAGAAGGCAGGGTAGTATTGATACAGGCCGGGCGCGGATTGATAAATAAACTTGACGGTCTTGGAATAAGACCCGGAGTGAGCGTAAAGAAAAAAAGCGTTTCTCTTGTCGAATCTCCGATACTAATATCCGTAGGCAGAACACAAATTGCCATAGGCAGGGGTATGGCATCAAAAATAATGGTGGAAACCGGGAAAAAATAATGCGTGAAAAAACTTATTGTTCAGATTGCGTGAATGTTTTAATCGCCGGAAATCCAAATGTCGGTAAAAGCGTTGTTTTTTCGCGTCTTACAGGCATTAATGTGATAACATCCAATTATCCGGGCACTACCATTTCATTTACAGAAGGTTTTTTGAATTTTCAAGATAAAAAATATCGTATAGCTGATGTGCCGGGCATATATACCCTTGAGCCGGTTTCTAAAGCGGAAGAAGTTGCCGTTGATATGCTCCGCTCCGGAGAAATAATAGTAAATGTTTTGGATGCAACGAATTTAGAACGGAATCTTAATTTGACCTTGCAGATACTGAAACTCGGCAAACCTATGATACTTGTTTTGAATTTTTGGGATGAAACTAAACATACAGGAATAAAAATAGACGTCAAAAAACTTGAGGATATACTTGGAGTGCCAGTGATTCCCACATGCGCGGTGACAGGAGAGGGGCTGCGTGAAGTTATATCGCAGCTGTCATTTGCCCGGGCCAGCAGCTTCAAATTTAATGATAGTGAAAAATGGCAGGCAATAGGCGGAATAATAGAAAAGGCGCAAACTGTTTTTCATAAACATCATACCCTGCTTGAAAGATTGAGCGATATAACAATAGCTCCGGTTACCGGTCTGCCTGCCGCGTTAGGAGTGCTTTTTGTAGTATTTAATTTTGTCAGATTTATCGGAGAAGGGCTTATAGAAACAGTTCTTGAACCGGCGTTCACCAATTATTATATGCCGTTTATTCTGCGATTGTTCTCGTCGTTAAAAATAGATTTTCTCAGGGGGATATTGCTTGGCAATCCTCCGGTGGTTATGGAATCATTCGGTGTTTTGCTTACAGGTGTTTACGTGCCTGTTGTCGTGGTATTTCCCTATATTTTATCCTTTTACATAGTTCTCAGTTTTCTTGAAGATTTCGGATACCTTCCGCGTCTCGCGGTGCTCCTGGACAATTTTTTTCATCGTTTGGGTTTGCACGGATATTCCGCTATACCTGTTATGTTGGGATTGGGCTGCAAAGTGCCGGCAATACTTTCAACCCGCATTCTCGAATCCAAGAGAGAAAAAATAATAACTATTATTCTTATTTTAATGAGTGCTCCTTGTATGCCGCAGACTGCAATGATTTTTTCGATGGGCGCAAGGTACGGAATGAAAACAGTAGGTTTTTTGTTGGCTATTATTTTTATAACTGCTTTGATAATATCATATCTTTTCAATATGATAATGAAAGGAGACGCTCCGGAATTATTTATAGAAATCCCTCCTTACAGAATGCCGAATTTTCAGATTCTTTCCAAAAAAATCTGGCTGAGAATAAAAGATTTTTTCATGGAAGCGATGCCCATGATTATACTTGGAATATTTCTTATGGGCATTCTGGACATTCTTGGAATAACCGCATTTATTTCTTCGACTTTGGCGCGTCCGATTTCATATCTTCTCGGTCTTCCTCGAGAGATAGCGGCTGTTATGATTCTCGGATTTTTGAGAAAGGATGTGTCTATAGCGGTTCTTGCGCCGTTTAATCTTTCGGCAAAACAATTTGTTGTAGCCGGGATTTTTCTGGTTATGTATCTGCCATGCGTGGCTTCCTTTTTTATGATATTGCGGGAACTGGGAATCAGAACCGCTTTGAAGATCATTTTTGCCATATTTATTATCGCTCTTTCCGTAGGTTCATTGCTTAACTTGTTTTTATAAGCTAAAATTAATTAAATTTTTAAGAAAAATCATTTGACAAATACTAATATTTTCTTATAATATTTAATAATGAACGTTAAATTACCCGCAGTATTAAGCAATATTAAATTGCCTTTTGTCAGATCAAAAGAAGCTATAGGCGTTGATATAGGCAATTATACCATAAAAATTGCACAACTCAAATACTCTATGGGTAAGTGGAACCTTTTACGGTATGCATCAGAACCTGTTTATACGTCTCCGGACACTACTGCTGTTACTCCTGCGGAAAAAAAACAGATTATAGTAAACGCCATAAGAAAACTGATTTCCAAAAATAATATTACAATCAAATATGCGGCCACTTCAGTTTCAGGTAATTCCGTAATAGTAAG
>MWCF01000032.1 GCA_002069855.1 Elusimicrobia bacterium ADurb.Bin231
TATCTATGATTTCAATACGGCTATCTTTCCAAAAATTAATTTTTTTGTTAATGTTTTATGGACCGAAACGCCAGTATTTTTGCAGATAGAATTCGTTTGATCTGTCGCCGTCCTGGCTTTTTCCGAGCCCCTGCGTGGTCCTAAGCAGAATTCCGCTCTTTAATTGATATGAAAGTTCTATTTCATGTTTAAGGGATAGTTTATTCTCAAAATCGTCGAATTTCACTCCGTAAGCCGCTGAAATTCCCTGGGCGAATGATTTGCCGAATTGTAATTTTGTTCCTCTGTAAAACTGTTGCGCCTGTGTTTGCTGCTCTTCGGATTGCGGTGTGTCAACGTTTTCTTTTTTTATAGAAAATCTGTCTATCAGCCCTGTCCTTTTCAGAACGGATTTAACAAAAGGAGTTGTAAGAACCATATTTACCGCCTGAGACATTTCATTCGTGGAAAACGGTTGTTTTTGTCTCGTGTCTGCCAATCCTATCGCTGCTTGGGTGGCTGTCTGTTCATCGATTTTCGGGTTCGTCAGAGAAGAGAACCTTGGTTTAACTTCTTCAAGAGGCCCGCGATCTATTGTCAGAATTATCGTTTCCGGAACATATTCCGTTATCATTTGTTTGGTGGCGAGGTCCTCTCTTCGTTTTTCCACTTCTGTTTCCGTTTCTCCGAGTCCTGAAAGATACAGTTTGCTATTTTCCGCTTCAAACAACGCTTCTTTTATTCTGAAAGTTCTGCCGAGATATTCAAGTTCTCCGCGGATGGCTTCAACTTTGCCTGTTACCAGAGGAGAAGAACCTTTGCCGTGAAGAAGAAGTTCCCCCTTACCTTCTACTGAAACAAACTCGTTTTCGTACCAGCATTCTTTGCCGGTTTTAAGCCGGAGATTCCAATTTATATTTTTAAGAAAATCCGTGTCCCTGCCACCGTCTTCGGAATCATCTCCCGGGTATGTAAATCTCGCCTTAGAAATTATCGCAAATCCGTCCAGATCATACGAATCGGAATTGCCTTTTAATGTTATATCTGTTTTTATCCTGGCTTTTGAAGGATTTTTAAAGGATGTGTAATCAGACATAATAGGCAGAAGTTTACCGACGCTGCTGCTCCTTATCTGCAAGCTGTTTATGATAACCGGCACTGATTCTTTAGGAGTGAACACGCGAAAACTGAAATCCTTTGGCGCGTATCTCTGGCCGAAAAGCAGATATCCGGATACCATAATCGGCTCTCCGTCCGCAAGAGCGTTTAACTGCGCAATTTCTATTTTGTTTTCCTTAAAATCTATGTCGCATTTGACATTTGTAAGTTTGGCAAATATATCGTTCGGCTGAAGTTCCTGCACATCAGCTGAAAATTTTCCGCTGATGTCCGGTTTATTGACTGTTCCCTTGACTGAAAGAGACATTGAAAATTTGCCCTTTGCCTTTTTTACTGCTTTAGTGATTGATTCTAAAATTGATATATTTCCGTTTACCGCTTGCAAAGAAATATCCATAGGAAAATCCGCAAATTTATGCTGCGCCTGTTTGGATATTATCAAAGGTGCCACTCCCTCTCCGTTAATCAGATACGCGTTTTTCTTTGACACTTTGAAATGTTTCATCCGCAATATGTTTTGTTGAACCTGAAAGAAAACGGACGCCATATCAAACCCGACTTCTCCGATCTTGCCGTTATCGGAATTTACAAGACAGTTTATAGACGGTTCTGAAACGGTTCCCGCAACTTTGATATTAAAATTGGTATTGCCGGAGGCTCCGATTTTCACATTAAGAATGTTCATTATGTTGCCGAGATTCAAACCTGATCCTTCCGCTGACATCTGTATGTCGTTTCCGGATATTTTCCCTTTCGTGACAAATATTTTTTTGCCGGTGCCTGCGATTTTAATCTCGTTTATCAACAATTGCTTATCGGAAGAAAATTCAATATTGCCTTCTATCGCCTGCGCGTCTTTTTTAGCTGGAGTTAATTTCAATATTCTGTTACCATAAATTACCTTTTGCCGCAGATTTTTTATTTTTAATTGATTAATCCACAGATTGGAAGATGTTATTTCAGCGCCAATCTCGTTTTTCTCTGATAAACCCTCGATGCACATATTGCCGAAAATCACGCATCCAGGCAACTTTAAATTTCTTATTTCCGAAAGTATTTTAAATTTATTTTTTTTATCTATTTCTATATTGGAACTCGGAAGTATTTTTACAAGACTGTTTTTCCATTTGATATCGCCTTTTTGAAAAGTCAAATGTTTATTCAATATCGTGAATATTAGAATGGCGCTGTCTATTTTTTCGCCGTTAGCGCGCAATTCATTGGCTGTTATGTTGAAAGAATATGACGGCTGAGAAAACGGTCCGGTTATATTGACATCGAAACGGCTAATAACTCCGTGCATAGGATACGTATCCCGCAAAACCGCGTAGATCGAGGATGTTTTAAGATCTGTTCCAGATACATTGAGACCAAGAAAAGATTTTTTTGTCAGTTCTGAGTTTCCGGATATATTCAGCGCGGCGCCGTCCAGATTGAAATGTGTGTCTTCCACTTTTACTGTGCCTGCTTGATAAGATATTTTCCCTCCGCCGTCGCACGGCAATCCGTAAATATTTCCGTTTTTGTAAATGTAATCCGCGAAAACAATAAGGTCGTCTGTTTTACCGGATACCTTTGCGTTGCCAGCGACCATTCCCGATACATTTTTATTGATGAAAGAGATGTCTTGCATATTGAATTTTATGTTTGCGTTAAGAGTTTTTTCTTTCATATAATAAGATGCTTTTCCGTCTATCAATTTTCCATAATGAAATTTTTCGAATTCGAATTTATCTTCTCTGTATTTTCCGGAAGCAAAAAAATCATTTTTGAAATTATCAAAAATCAAATTATCTGATTCTGCCGAAAACTCTATTGCGTTTTCACGGTTTTTTCCTGTTATTTTGATGTCTCCCGAGAGTTTTTTGTTGGAAATATGAATATCATTCAAGTTGAGTAAAGCAGAGAAACCATATTTGTCCGCAGCAGCTGTAATTTTTGCCGCGGTAATATCCTTCTTTTGCTTAAATACAAAATCGTTGATTATAAACTTCGAGTTCTTATATTCAAAAGAGGTAACAAACATTTTGTAAGGTATATGCCCCAAAATTCTTCCGTTCCTGATTGCCACAATGCCTTTTATATTAGGATTTTTTAAATTGCCTTCCCATCTCATCTCCCCGAAAACAGCGCCTTCCAGAGGGTCTGATTTCAGTTTCAACGGAGCTAAAAGCAATCCTGTTCTGCATTTTGAAATTTTTAAGTTTCCGTAGGTATTTCCTTTATTGAAATCTACAGCCATATTTCCGGATGCTCCGGACATCTTTAATTCGGAAATCTTCATAAATCCGTTTTTAAAGAATAATATTCCGCTTACAGGCGTGGTCGCTTTGCAGATTTCTATTACCGGAGCTGTAAAAGATGCCGATATTTCCGGATTGTCGGAGATGTGTTTAATCCGTCCGGAAATTTCCAGTAATCCGGATAGGTTTTTATTGATAAGCGATAAATCGAAACTTGAGGACTGAAATTTCAGATTTTCCCTTTTCCCGTCCGCTTTTATCATAGTATCGACGTATTTTATTTTTGCCGATATCCCGCTGTTCGGAAACATATGTATTGATGCGAGAATATCATTGCCGGATATATCAATTACTCCTGTAGAACGAGTGATATCCATTTTGCCTGTCAGATCAGTTGCTTTATCATTATTGAGAGCGAAATCTTTAACTACTATGTCCCCGCGAATGCTGATATCTCCTGAATTTTTTAAAGACACTGCGCTTTTAACGGAAAATTTTCCTTTTGTTCTGGGGCCGGGAAGATCTATCCCTGTTACATTTAAAGTAAAATTCGAGGCATCCTTGCCGTGCTTTCCGTTAAAATCAATCTTTCCCGAACGCATAGTGGCAGTGGAATTGAGTATCATCTCGCCGGAAGCGTATTTCATCGCGACGAAAATATTTTTAACAGACTCTTTCCCTGGCAGTTTAATGTTCCCCGGATAAAAAACGGAGGTAATTTCCAGAGGCAGTATTTTTACCTCTCCTTCAAAGGTTGTTTTAACATCTGACAGTATATATGAAGTGGTACTGCTGCCAAGTATCTCTCTAAGGTCTTCTGTTTTTCCGTAAAATCTAACGCGCAAAGGATTCTCGGCAAGGATTTGCGTGGAGGATATCAGTGAAAACGGATTCGCGAGTGAAGCGCCGAAGTATTTTATTCCCGTTTGCGGTCTATCTATTCTACCTTCTACCGTTATGCCTTTTGAAGAACCTGTTAAATGAAAAGAACCGTTTATGTCATTGAGATGTTGATATGTTGTTTCAATAAATTTACCGGTTATTTTCAGTTCATTATCGTATCTTACTATGCCGGATAATTTCACCTTGCCGGACAATCCGTTTCCTGCCAGAACCATAGGTTCCGTTTTTACCGCTAATGTTTGCTGTCCGCACGCTACTTCAAGATTTATATCAGTCAGGTTAAAATCATTATATGACAGTGCGCCTTTTTTTATAAATATCGGAGGCAATGCCGGCGGTACTGAATCGTTTTGCGAGGGCTTGGCTGTGGATATTTTCTCAAGATTAATTTTTGGTTCAAGCAGAGTGATTCTTGATACTGCTGCCAATTTTTTATTGATTTTCCATGGATTGACGGAAATTACGATTCCGCCGCATCTTCCGCCCTCAAAAGTTATTTCTTTGATGATGATTTTATTGGGAGGATGCAACACAACTTTCTGTATCTCCGCTTTCCCCCCGAGAAAGTTTGACAATTGATTTTGAAACTCATATCTGAGGAACGCTGTAAACACATTAACTTTTAAAACCACATACGCCATTAGGATTAAAAATGCGGCTGCTGCGCTCGGGATAAGTATATTTTTCTTTATCATTTGACAGGAATTATAATTTAACTTCGCTTAAAACATTAAAAACAAGCTTTTTAATCTCCGCGGAATAAGTGATGCTGATCTTTGCCCCTTTAGTTATTTTCTTTGCCAGCAATTCTTCTGCAAGGCCGTCCTCAAGATATTTCGATATAACCCTGTTAAGAGGCCGCGCTCCATATTGGACATCAAATCCTTTATCCAATAAAAATTCTTTGGCTGAATCCGTTATGTCTATACTCAGGCCCTGTTTCATCACCTTTTTTGCGACCTTATTCAATTGCAGGTTCAACACTTCTTTCATTTCTTCTTTTCGCAATTGATGGAATACTATAACATTGTCTATCCTATTAAGGAATTCCGGGTTCAGCGTCTTTTTCAATTCATTGGTAACGGTTTCCTGAATGGAAGCAAAATCATCGTTACTGCCGTCGGGAACGATAAAACCGAGAGATTGGCCGTATGATATTTCCCTGGCTCCCATATTTGAAGTCATTATTATCACTGTGTTTTTGAAACTGACCTTGTGCCCGAGATTGTCGTTTAACGAACCTGTGTCCATTATCTGCAAAAGGATGTTCAATACGTCAGGATGCGCTTTTTCTATTTCATCAAGCAGGATAACAGAATACGGTTTTCTTCTCACTTGTTCCGTTAAATATCCTCCCTCGTCATATCCCACATATCCTGGAGGCGCGCCTATTAGATGAGAAACAGAAAATTTTTCCATATATTCCGACATATCTATCGTTATAAGAAGATCTTCATGGCCGAACATAAATTCAGCGAGCGCCTTTGCAAGTTCGGTTTTCCCGACGCCGGTTGGACCTAAAAATATAAATGTACCTATAGGCTTTTTAGGTTCTTTCAGTCCCATCCTTGCTCGTCTGACGGCATGGGAAATTGAAGATACTGCTTCATCCTGTCCTATAACCCGTTTATGAAGCTCTTGTTCCATGGAGATCAGGCGTTCAGATTCTTTTTCAGTAAGTTTTGTCAAGGGTATCCCTGTCCATTGCGAGATTATTATAGCCATATCTTCGCCTGAAATTGCAGGTCTTGTACCATGTATTTTTTCTCTCCATCTCTTTTTATTGTCTTCTAATTTCCTGCGCAGAGTTTCCTCTTTGTCTCTTAGATGAGCCGCTTTTTCAAAATCCTGCGCGTTTATTGCTGTCTCTTTCTCGGAAGTTGTTCTGGCAATTTCTGTTTCCATTTCTTTGAATTCCGCTGGCATAGACATAATATTGAGGTGCCTTCTGCTCCCGGCTTCATCCAGCAAATCTATTGCCTTGTCCGGAAAATATCTGTCTGTGATATATCTGTCAGCGAGTTCCACTGCGGAGCTTATGGCTTCATCGGAATATATGACTTTATGATGCTCTTCATATTTTTCTTTTAAACCGTTGAGTATTTTTATTGTTTCTTCGAGAGACGGCGGATTCACCATAATCGGCTGAAACCTCCGTTCCAATGCCGCGTCCCGTTCAATGTGCTTTTTATATTCGTTTATTGTGGTTGCTCCCACGCACTGAAGTTCCCCTCTCGCAAGAGCAGGTTTCAGCATATTCGAAGCGTCTATGGCGCCTTCTGCTGCGCCTGCCCCTATTATGGTATGAAGTTCGTCGATAAACAATATTATATTGTTTTTCTCTTTTCGTATTTCATCCATTATTGTTTTTATTCTCTGCTCGAATTCGCCGCGGTATTTTGTGCCTGCCACCACTCCGGAAAGATCCAGAGTGACCACTCTTTTTCCGACCAGAATTTCGGGAACGTCCTGACAATATATCTTTTGAGCGAGCCCTTCGACAATCGCTGTTTTTCCCACACCCGGATCCCCTATTAAAACAGGATTGTTTTTTGTGCGCCTGGAAAGTATTTGAATAAGCCTTTCAATTTCATTTTCCCTGCCTATGATAGGATCCAGTTTATCTTCTTTAGCCATTTCCGTAAGGTCTCTTCCGAATTCGTCCAGAGTGGGAGTTCTGGATTTGTTTTTCATATTCTTTGCGGACGGAACGGATTTGCCCATCATATTACTTATTTCGTCTTTAACCATATCATAACCCAATCCAAAATTTTCAAGTATTATGGTGGTTTTGAACTGCGGATTTCTTAAAAGTCCCAGCAAAATATGTTCTGTGCCGACATAACCCGAGGCCAGTTTTTGCGCTTCTTCAATGGCATATTCCAAAACCTTTCTGGCATTAGGAGTTAAAGGCAATTCACCGTATTGTAAAAGATTGTCGCCGACAGCCAATATTTTTTCCACTGACATTCTTAATTTAATAGTGCTTATGCCGAGATTGGAAATAATTCCTGCAGCCACTCCTTCTTCCATGACAAGTATGCCGATAAGCAGATGTTCCGGAGTTATAGCGTCGTGATTAAGCCTCTTGGCTTCTTCCTGAGCAAGTCGTATAACCTTTTGCGCTCTTTCAGTGAATCTATTATACATGATATATGTCATTCCCCCGTTTATATTATTTTTCCATCCAACAGTTTTATCACACTGCCGCATCTGCCGGCTATTTCATCATTATGAGTTGCCATTATTAAAGTGAATCCGTAAGTTGAGTGCATCTTAAAAACCAAATCCATAATATTATTTCCGGTATTTCTGTCAAGATTCCCGGTCGGCTCGTCTGCTATTAATATTTTCGGTTTATTTATGACTGCCCTGGTTAATGCCACGCGCTGTTGTTCCCCGCCGGAAAGTTCCGACGGAAGATGTTTAATCCTTGATGCTAAACCCACTTTTTCAAGCATTTCCTTGGCGCGGATTTCCGCGCTTTCTCTATTGACTCCGGCTATCAACAAAGGCATCATAACATTTTCAACCACTGTAAATTCCGGCAGTAAATTGTATGACTGAAAAACAAAACCTATTATACTGTTCCTATATTTGGAAAGTATCTTGTTGTTTGAAAATTTGTTTATACCGTTTATCCGCAAATGCCCGGCCGACGGAGTTGTCATTAATCCTATTATGTGAAGCAATGTGGATTTCCCTGCTCCTGACGGGCCGACAATTGCCACTGTTTCGCCCTCTTGTATTGTTAGCGATATTCCGTTAAGCACCGTAATATCATCTTTGTCTATTCTATATGTTTTGTAAATATTATCCGTCAACACCGCTATGGATGATTTATCACTCATACCTTATTGCCTCGCAGGGCTCTATCCTGCCCGCTTTCCATGCAGGGTAAACGGAAGAAATAAGAGTCACTAAAAACGCCACAGTCATTATCACTACAACATCCGCAACAAATATCTTTACAGGTAATTTGTTGATGTAATAGATGTCAGCCGGAAGACTTATGAACTTATATTTCTGAAGAAGATAGCATATAACAAGCCCGAAAAACATTCCCAGAGAACTGCCCAATATTCCTATAATGCTGCCCAGACAAAGAAAGATTCTTGTTATTGACGCAGGTCCTGCTCCTATCGCCTTTAATATTCCCACAGAATGAATTTTTTCCACAGTCGTAACAGCGAGAAGAGATATAACATTGAAAGTTGCCACTATCACTATAAGAGTCAGTATCAAAAACATTACGAATTTTTCAAGTTTTAACGCGGAAAAAAGATTTTTGTTCATATCATTCCATGATTTTACCGTAAAGCCGGGGCCCAGTTTATTTCTTAAATCCTCGGCAGCGTCATCTGCGGCGAAAACATCTTTAATTTTTATTCCTTTACCTCTAATCGCGTTCCCGGCAAATAAATCGTTCGCATCTTCTATGCGGATATATACCATATTAGAGTCGTATTCGTACATGCCGGATTCAAAAATATCAGCTACCTTGTAATTTTCCATTTTAGGTATTATGCCCGGCACAAGAGAATCCCCTGTCGGAGATATCAGCACAACATTACTATCCGGTGAAATAGCCAGATTCTTGGACAATTCCGAACCGATGAATATTTTTTTATCTCCTAAGAGAGACGTGTCCTTTTTTCGCAGGCTGTTTTCCAATGATGTAACATTTTTTTCTTTTTCAGAATCAATGCCCTTGACTACTACTCCTATTGAAGCTCTGCCTTTTTTCAATATCGTTTGTCCGTAGATAAAATCAGATGAAGCGACAAATTGTTTCGACTCGAGCAATTCCTCCGGCAAACTTGCGTTATAACCGGAATAAATCACCAGATGCGGACTTAAAGACAAAATCTTATCCTTTATGTCCGTTTGAAAACCGTTCATTACGGAAGTAGTTATTATTAGCGCTGCCACGCCCACCGCGATTCCTGCAATGGAAACTCCTGTGAGCAATAGATTGAGAAACCGTTTTCTCGTGGCTATAAGATACCTGAACGCTATAAATAATTCCAATTTCATTTCATATATCCGGATTGCTTTCCGGTCTCAATAGCGGAAACAAAATAACATCTTTTATGGATTCCTGAGACGTAAGAAGCATTATTAATCTGTCAACTCCTATCCCGAGTCCTCCTGTGGGAGGCATACCATGTTCAAGAGCCCGTATAAAATCCGAATCGTATAATTCAGCTTCGTCGTCTCCCTGTTCCCTTTCTTTAACCTGCTGTTCGAATCTGCTTTTCTGATCAACAGGGTCATTCAATTCGGAATAGGCGTTGGCGAATTCTTCGCTGCATATATACAATTCAAATCTTTCCACTATTTCAGGATTGTCTTTTTTTGATTTTGCCAGAGGAGAAAGGAATTTCGGCCAATCTGTTATAAATGTAGGATGTATAAGTTTCGGTTTTATAAGTTTATCAAAAAGATGATCAAATATTTTGCGCGGCGGTATTGCTGAAACATTTTCTATACCGAATTTCTTTCCGGTTTCTATTAAAGAATCCTTGCCGAAAAGCGATTGAAAACTTATTCCGACTTCTGCAAATGCAGTTTCTAAAGAAAGAACATTCCATTCTTCAAAAAGATTTATCTTATTCTCTCCGAAAGAAATTTCTTCCAGTTTTAGAGCTGATGCTGCGGCGCGGAATATATCCCGGCATAAAATCATCATATCTTTATAATCGGCGTAGGCTTGGTAAATTTCCAATATTGTGAATTCCGGATTATGCTTTATGTCCATGCCTTCGTTTCTAAATGTTCTGCCGAGTTCATAAATTCGCTCCATCCCTCCGACTATCAAACGTTTCAAATATAGTTCGGGAGCAATTCGTAAATATAAATCTATATCAAGCGCGTTATGGTGTGTTATAAACGGTCGTGCCGCTGCTCCGCCCGGGATTGATTGCATCATCGGAGTTTCCACTTCCATAAAATTATTGTTGTCAAGATGTTTTCTAATCGTTGAAATTATTTTTGCCCTGTTGCGGAAGGTCTTCGCGGATTCTTCGTTTGAAATCAGGTCAAGATACCTTTGCCTGTACCTTGTTTCAATATCTTTAAGTCCGTGCCATTTTTCAGGAAGAGGCCTAAGAGATTTCGACAGCATTACAACAGAATCCGCCTTTATCGTTGTCTCTCCTGTTTTTGTGGCAAACACCGTTCCCGTAACTCCCATAAAATCGCCAATATCAAAATAACGGAACACATCGTAGTTCTCCTGTCCCACATTATCCTGTTTTACATAGATTTGAATCTTCCCTGTGCTGTCAAGCAGGTGTACGAATGCCGCTTTTCCCATTTTTCTCAAGGCAATAATCCTGCCTGCAGCTGAAATTTTTTCCGTGGGCAATTCTTTTAATATTTTTTCCGCTGTATAATCCGCTTTGAATTTAATAGGATAAGAATCTATTCCGAGTTGTTTTAATTGAGTAATCTTTTCCAGCCGTTGCGCGAATATTTCCTGGTCTGACATGATATCTCCTTTTTATTGATGTAAATTTTCAATTTTTATGTTTTGCGGGATAGATACGCCTCTATGAACATATCCAGATCCCCGTCCATCACTTTTGATATATTGCCTGTTTCGCATCCTGTTCTGTGGTCTTTAACCAACTGATACGGCATAAAAACATAACTTCTTATCTGATTTCCCCAAGCGATACTTCCCTTTTCGTCGTAATGTTTTTCAATTTTCGCGCGTTCCTTTTCCCTTTCAAGTTCATACAGTTTCGCCTTAAGCAGTTTCATAGATGTCTCTTTGTTTTGTCCCTGAGAGCGTTCATTTTGCGATTGTACTACTATGCCTGTGGGTATATGCGTTATTCTTACAGCTGAATCGGTTTTTTGCAAATACTGTCCGCCGTGGCCGCCCGCGCGGTATGTGTCTATTCGTATGTCCTTATCGTTAATCTCTATTTTGATGTCGTCTTCTATTTCAGGAATTATATCCACAGAAGCGAATGATGTATGCCTTCTTTTATTGGCGTCAAAAGGAGAAATTCTTACCAGACGATGCACCCCGAGTTCAGATTTAAGGTATCCGTAGGCGTACGCTCCCCTTACAATGAATGTTACGGATTTCATCCCTGCTTCCTCTCCGTCAAGGCTGTCCACTATGGATACCGAATATCCCTTTCTTTCCGCCCAGCGGAAATACATCCGCATAAGCATTTCAGCCCAATCGCACGCTTCAGTTCCTCCTGCGCCGGCATGTATGGATATAATAGCGCCGTTGATATCGAATTCTTCGGATAGTTTTAATTTGAGATGAAATTCTTGAATCTTTGTTTCTAATTTTTCCAAAGATTCTCTTATTTCCGCTATAAGAGTTTGATCAGGGGTGTTCTCGCTTTCAATTAAAGCAATCAAATCCTTTGTGTCCAAAAGCGTTTTGCGTATAGCCGCGTAACTTTCCATTGTGTCTCTTGTGGAAGTCAGCTGCCTCATAACCTTTTTCGCGGAAACAGGGTCTTCCCAAAAACCCGGCTGCATGGTCTGCTTTTCAAGGTCTGTTATTTCTTTTTGCCGTGCATCCGGTTCAAAGAAACCTCCCGAGATTTTCTATTTGTTCTATGTTCTTATCTATTGATTCTTTCAATTCCGCTATCATAAATAATCATCCTTGTAATTCGTTTATTTTTATGCTTTCAATATTCCTAATATTTTCAAAATCTTTTTCCGTGTCCGCATATTTATCTTTAATCTCATTTACAGAAGACATATTATCCAAAAATATCTTTAATAAATCAGGATCAAAATGTTTTTCGCTGCTTTCTTTTAATATTGACAACACCTTTTCTTCTGGAAATGCATCCTTATAACATCTTTTGCAGGATAATGCGTCGTAGACATCTGCAATCGCGACGATTCTGCCTTCCAAAGGTATTTTTTCGCCCTTTATACCCTGCGGATACCCTGTGCCGTCAAATTTTTCATGGTGACTTAGAGATATTAACCGAGAGATAGCCAGCACTTCAGATGATGCTCCTTTTAATATCATTGCGCCTATAACAGTATGATATTGCATAATCTTTCTTTCTTCGTCTGTAAGAAGTCCGGGCTTTTGAAGAATCGCGTCAGGTATTCCGAGTTTGCCGATATCATGCATTGGAGTAGCCCAGTAAATTAACTCGCATTTTTCTTTATCCATTCCTAATTTCTCCGCCAGCATACGCGCATAATAACTTACCCTTTTAATGTGATTGGCAGTTTCTTTATCCCTGTATTCCGCAGCAGCACTCAAACGAAATATTGTATCAAGATACGAACTTTTCAGCTGTTCGGTAAGTTGTACATTGACAATAGATACTGCTGCTTGCGAAGAAATAGACATTATTATGCGTTCGTGCTCTTTGTGAAATGGTACTACTTTGTCTGCTTCCTGTGAATTGATAAGTTGAAGCACACCTATGATTGTTCCGTCGTGTTTCATCATAGGAGTAACAAGCGTTGAAATTGTATGATACCCGTATTTTATGTCGAAATTCGTGTTGTGTTTATACTCTGCTTCAGCAGGTATTTTAGACACATCCGGAATATTAAGCGTTTTTCCAGTAATAGTTACATACCCTGCTATGCTCTCCTTGGTTATAGGTATTTCAAAACTCTTAAAAACTTGTTTTGTCTTTGCTTCGCCCCACTTTTTGAAATATGTGTTAGATCTGCTTGTTTTAAAAATGAGTGTATCGCCATTTACAAGATATATAGAGCCGCTGTCAGCGTTTGTAAGAAATTGAGCTTCTGAAAGAATCATATCCAGCAGTTCGTCTAAATTCTGAACGCTGGAAAGAGAAATTCCTATATTAAGCAATTTTTCAAAACCTGCAGAAAGTATGTGTTCCATATCTAATTATTATAGTTTTTTTTTTATAATTGTCAAAAATAAAGGGAATGAATATATGGGTAGGAGATATTTCGCTAACACTCAGCATGACAACCATTGGCGCTGTCATTGCGAGCGTAAGTGCGGCAATCTCTCTTTTGCCGTCATTCTGAATGTAGCGCAGCGAAATGAAGAATCCCGCTGTTGCCGTTAATAACACTGAAAAGAGGAACAAGATGGAGATGTTTCGCTTTGCTCAACATGACGACATTAGGCGATGTTTTGTCAACACTCAGCATGACAAACAACGGCGCTGTTATTGCGAGCGTAAGCGCGCCAATCTCTCTTTTGCCGTCATTGCGAACGAAGTGAAGCAATTTCTTTATGTGTCGTCATTCTAAGGCACAATCGAAGAATCCCGTAATCTTCCATTACAAACAGATTTTAAAACCAAAACCATCGGTTATATATGTGAGACAATACACTCAGTCGAACTTTAAAATAGGTTTTTTACCAAATATTTCAGCCATTCTTTCTATTAATCCAATCGTAATATTCTGGTCGCCTTTTTCTATCCGGGAAATCGTCTGCTGTGAAGTGTGTAATTTCCGCGCCAACTCTTTTTGGGTTAAATTATGTCTTTGCCGTTCTGTAGCGATTTGTACGGCAACCCTTATAATGAAATCCTCTCTATTATAAGCTTTTTTGAATTCAGGATTTTTTAATTCTTCTTTTATGTGATTCCTTCGTGTTTTATAACCGCTCATAATTAGATGCATCCTTTTTCAATTATATGCTGATTGCCGGCTGTCTATTGTCAGCACTTTAACTATTTTTTTGTTTTCGTCAATTGTATAAAATATCCTGTAATTCCCCAGCCGGTACCGCCAAGTAGGTGGCTCGGAATTAACCAATTTCTTTATATTTTTCCCATAGTACGGCTGTTTTCTTAACTGCGGATAAATATAATTGAGCAATTTATTCCTTACCTTTTGCTGCTGACCGCTAAAATCTTTTTGTAAATCCGATATAAATTGCCTTGTTTCAAATACTTTATAATTAGCCAATCATTCTACCCCGCATTTTTTTAGTATCTTTATGCCCATTCCGGATCTTTTTCAGTAATTGTTTGTTCGAATTGATCTCCGCCATCTCTATAGGGTCAACAAATAAAGATTCTTCAATCTGCTTCAGCGTTGAATGCGTAATAAAGTTAGATATAGTCCTATTTTCAGCATCAGCGCCGGCAAGTATTTTTTTGTAATCGTTCTCTTTAAGACGCAAAGTAATTGTTTTGTACATAGTACCCCCTGTATTCGTTTGTATTCAATATTATTCTAATACGTCCAAGCCAATTTGTCAAGTAAAAAACCTTCAAAAAAACATTTTTTACTCCAGTAAAAAGCAAAAACCCACCGGAATTAAGCTTACCAAAACTACTATAAATACAAGCTCGTCAAATTCTGTAGTTTTGGTGTAGACATTTTTCGTCTCAAACAAAAAGAAACCAGAACCGTCTCCATTATATTTTCTCAGTGAATTGACGGATTGGATGTTTCAGTAATAATTTTTTTAATAAATTCATTCTGAGTATCGGATTTTTTTTCACTCATTTTATTTAGTGGGAGCAACTCCGTTATATTTAAAATACAGCGGATTCATTTCATAAAACCCTTTGTGCCTATTCGATGCCCCCAGTATTCAGTTACTTCCCAAATTCTATGCAAAGCTGTTCCCAAGATATGAATAATCTCGTGGGCATTATCTTTTGTAATCTCGTCTTTTGGAGTAATAATATGATCATTAACAATTCCGACATAAAGAGAATTCTGTCGTTTTTCCCAAAGCGGTTTTGCTGGGGCAATATCTTCTACATCTTCAATGTCGGGTCCGACCCAGATTCGATTATAGGAATACGAGTTAGCATCTTTATGCGCCCACATAATTTGATTAATTTTATCCTTATGGTTGCAGTATTTTTTCCAAAATTTATCTTCTTTAATAAATCCTGTGTAAACATCTGCGGCCAATTGAGATTTTGATATCTCTTCTAATCCAGTAAAAGCGAGAAAATAAGCTCTCGCATATTTGCCTTTCCCATATAAAATTTCCGCCTCTTCAAGAAGTTCGATAGCGTTATTATGAGCTTGAGCATATATTTTATAAAAGTCCATTCGTTTGCATTTCATCAGGTTACCATATTTTGTAATTTTCGCATAATTTATACTTTTCTATATTCGAATTTTCCATAAATCCTTCATTTTTCTCCGGACTGCTCGACTATGGCGATTTCGTCT
>MWCF01000033.1 GCA_002069855.1 Elusimicrobia bacterium ADurb.Bin231
GACAGTTGCCCTATTGGACCGCCTAACTCATCACTGCGAAATTGTTGAAACCGGGATGGAAAGCTACAGATTGAAGGCACGGCGTCAAGAAACCAAAGGAAAATAGAAATCGGGAAAAATGGTTTACAAACTACTTAAAATATGATATATATTGAGTGTCTCAGGTAGGGTTAAAATTAGTTGCAATTAGGGGGTCAAATTTGCCTGCAAGTTTACAGTCCATATTTCAATGAACTTTTGCTTTTTTCAGTGAATCCTAAATATTCACGATATTGTTTCATTAATTTTTATAAAAACGGCGGCAGGTTGCATTTTCATTTTATTTTGTTATAATTAATACTATTATGAAAATTCCGATTGACTGGTTAAATGAATTTATAGATATAAAGAGCAATGCCGATGAAATAGCGCGCGGGCTTACGATGGGGGGTATAGAAACACATGTGGAAAAATCCGCAGCCATTGACCCGGAAATAATAACCGCGAAGATTTTAAATATCGAAAAACATCCCAATGCGGATAAACTTTCATTATGCGATGTTACAGACGGCAAAAATACGTACAAAGTTGTTTGCGGTGCGCCAAATATAAAAACTGGCGCAGTAATTCCGTTTGCCAGGGTCGGTGTGAAAGTCGGGGGAATCAAAATAAAAAAATCCAAAATCCGCGGTTACGAATCCGACGGGATGTTGTGCTCGGAAAAAGAGCTTGGAGTGGGGGATGATCATTCAGGGATTTGGCTGCTTCCTGACAATCTTCCGGCTGGAATTTCCGTTAACACATATCTTTCGGCGTCGGAATCCGTTGAAATTGAGCCCACGATAAACAGAGGGGACGCCCTGTCAATCTTCGGTATTGCGCGGGAATTGTCCGCCATATACAATATACCGTTAAAAAAGTGTATACAAAATTATGAAACAAATATAGGAAACATATTTCCAGTTGAGGTGTTGGAAAAAAAATCTTGCGACAGATATGTTTGCAGGGTTATAGAAGATGTTAAAATAGGTTCTTCTACGGAATATATCCGCAAACGCCTTGAATCCGTAGGCGTTAGATCCGTTAACAATGCCGTGGATATCACGAATTTCCTGCTGTTATCTTACGGCCAGCCGATGCATGCCTTTGATCTTGATAAAATATCCGGGAAGATTATTGTTCGCAATGCGTTGAAAGGCGAAAAAATACTTGCTTTGGACGGCAAAGAATATGTTTTGGAAGATTGGATGCTTGTCATAGCGGATGAAAAAAAACCTATTGCCATAGCCGGCGTAATCGGCGGAAAAGATACATCTGTAACTGAAAAGACAAAACGTATTCTGCTTGAGGTTGCTTCTTTTGATCCTATATCGATCAGAAAAACATCTCGCCGTCTGGCGATAAATACAGAGTCCTCGGCAAGATTTATAAGAGGGATAGATTATTCCAATATTTTAAATATAAGTAAGATCGCGTGTGATATGATTTCTGAAATATGTTCCGGAAAAGTCGTACCCGAAGCAGTTGATATCGCGGCAGGTCAAAGAACCGCGCCTGAGATTAATGTTAACATTTCAAAGGTTAACAGCATACTCGGATCAGATATAACAGTAAACGAGGCCAAACAGATTATGGACAGATTATCTTTTTCCTACAAGGGAAATGCCTCGTCAGGAGATTTTACCGTTGTGCCGCCGTCTTACAGAAATGATCTGCTTTCAGAGATAGACATAGTGGAAGAACTCGCGAGAATTTACGGATATGAAAAGATTCCATGCGCTTCCGGAGTAAAATATATGCCGGATATTAAAAGCGACAGAGCCGACGAATTTACCGATAAGGCGCGGGATATAGCTGTTTCATTCGGATTTCTTGAAACCATAAGTTATAATTTTATTTCGGAATCGGACGCTGAAAATTTGGATATGTGCGGCAATCTTTTAAAGGTGGCTAATCCGTTATCCTGCGAGTGTTCCTTTCTGACTCCTTCTCTTTTGCCTATGGTTATATCCAATGCCAACAGAAATTTCAGTAGAGGTTTAAGGGATTTGAAGCTGTTTGAAATAGGAAAAGGATTTGGTAAGGAAGAGATAACTTTGTTTTCCGGATGCATGGCAGGATTTTCCGATGTGTGGTGGAAAAAGAAAAACGAAGATACTGATTTTTATACAGTTTCCGGGTTCGTATCGGCATTTTTATCGGAACTTGGGATCAAAAAGCACATTTTTACAGCGTCCGTATGCAAAATTTATGATAATGGAGAATCCGCGGATATCAAAGTCGCTGGCAGAAAAATAGGCCATTTCGGTTTGTTGAGCCGGTCCATAAGCAATCTGTTCGGAATAAAGAATGAGCGGTTATATGTTTTTGAAATAGAACTGGAACCTTTGTTAAAATTTTCAGTTCGCGGCAAAAAATATATTCCTGTGGCAAAATTTCCGTATATAGAAAGGGATATTTCTTTTGAGGTGCCGGATGAATTTTCCGCTGCGGAAATATCGGAATCCATAAGATCCGCTGGCAAACCGTTGTTGCAATTCCTGGAATTGTCGGATTGTTACACAGGGGAACAAATTAAAGAGGGCAGCAGATCTCTGTCATTTAGAATGAGGTTTCAATCTGGCGAAAAGACACTTACCGACGCAGACGCTGACGCGTCGGTAAAAAGTGTTATGGATGAGTTGGTCCGTAGGTTTTCGGTTGCTTTTAGATAATTTTTTAGGGTTGACCTATTAACTTAATTATGTTATAATATAAATATCGAAGTTTAGCCGTCCGCGGTATGCTTTATAAAAAAAATCGCAGGTTAAACGAAAATATCTTTTTAGAATATGATTTTGACATAGAAGCGATTTCGGCGGAAAGACATATATGGGCATCAAATGGAACAAACTTGAAGAAAGAATACAAGAACTTGTTCATATTGTGCGGGACCTGCAAAAAGAAAATAACAAGCTTGTATCCCGGAATGAATCTTTAGATTCAAGAATTGACACTCTTGAAGAAGAAAACAAGGCGAACAAAAAATTATTAAAAGAAAGAGAACTGATAAAGCAAAAAATAGACAAAATATTGATTAGCGCCGGCAAAACAGGAATGCGATAATGATAAATAAGGATAAAATCTCTGTGCTCGGAACTGAAATAGAAGTGGAAACTGAAAAAGATCCGCTACAGGTTAGTTCTATTTCTCAGCATATTCAACACAAGGCGGAAGAAATAAACAGAAAGAAAGACACTATAGACACCGTTACGTTATTATACTATCTGGTAATCGCTCTCGCGGAAGAAGTTTATGATTTAAAGGAAAATAAAGCAAATATAGAAAATGAGTGTAATAAGAAAATTGATGAATTAATTTTTCAAGTTGATACTGCGTTTAAATCATAAGTTTCCCCTGCGGTGTTGGTGTTGAATGAAGTGTTTTTAGCCTACAGGCACAAATTAGGGAATCCGTAGTTGTCTGCAATTGCGGTTGCGGGCATAGGATACCCACTTAATTAAAAGTGCTTAAAAACTTTCTTTCGCACGGCATTCGCGGGGTTTTTGTTTATATAAGCAAGTTTGGCCGGAATAAAAATTGATTTTATAAAAAATTATATGGATTTATTTGAACAGGAGAAATTTATCGGGGCAGTGCCTCTTGCCGCCAGAATGGCGCCAAAGTCGCTTGATGATTTTATCGGGCAGGAACATATTCTGGGAAAAGGAAAACTTTTAAGAAAGCTGATAGAAACAGATAAAATTGCTTCAGTGGTGTTTTATGGCCCTCCTGGATGCGGGAAATCCGCTCTCGCTAAAATAATAGCTTCGTCATCCTGTTCCCATTTTGAAGAGGCAAATGCAGTGGCAGCCGGAGTGGAAGAATTGCGCAAGATAATTTCCGCAGCTTTCCACAGGAAGAAAAAAACTCTGCTGCTCGTTGATGAGATACACCATTTTAACAAATCGCAGCAGGATTGTCTTTTGCCGCATGTGGAAAAGGGGATATTGACTTTAATAGGGATCACTACCCAAAATCCATTTTTTTACATAAATCCCGCGTTGCTTTCAAGGTCATTGGTTTTTGAATTCAAGAAATTAGGAAACGCGGAGCTTAAAAGGATTATAGAAATCACTGCTTCAAAATTAGATATCAGGATACAAGAACAGGCGGTTGAACATCTTGTAAAATATTCGGAAGGCGATGCCCGCAGATTGTTGAATTGTATGGAGATCGGAGTAGCGGTCTCAGAGAAGGATTCATCCGGAAAAGCGTTCCTTACACTGGCAACTGTGTCTGAAGCTACGCAAAAAAAGCCGATTTTGTACGACAAAAAAGGCGATGGGCATTATGACACGATATCCGCGTTTATAAAGTCAATGCGCGCCGGCAATACTTCCGGAGCAGTTTACTGGCTTTCCAAGATGCTGGCCGCCGGAGAAGATCCGAGGTTTTTAGCGCGCAGGATGATAATTTTTGCTTCTGAGGATGTTGGAAACGCGGATACTCAAGCGCTTGTTTTGGCTGTTTCAACCTTAAGAGCTGTTGAGTTTGTGGGTATGCCTGAAGCAGGCATCTCGCTGGCGCAACTTGCGGTTTATCTGTCAAAAGCTCCGAAATCGCGGGAAGCTTACGATATTTTGGAAAAAGAAACGGAGAAAATAAATAAGGAAAGTGTGCGGGAAGTTCCTGAAGATTTAAAGAACAGATAGATGAATAAAAAAGAAATTCGGCGGAATATGCTTGCTTTGAGAAGGGCCCTTACTCCAAAGGAAGTTGAAAGAAAAAGCAGTAAGATATGTAAAAATTTTTTTCTTCTTCCGGAGGTGTCTTCCGCTAAGAGCGTAATGATGTATGTCTCTTTTGATAATGAAGTGAACACATTCGGAATTATAGGCGAATTGCTTAAAAAAAAGAAAAAGGTTTGTGTCCCGAGAATTTCTGGAAAAAGTATAGTCGCGGCTCCTTTAACGGATCTTAATGATTTGGTTAAAGGCAGATTCGGGATATTGGTTCCGGGCAAAGTCACAGACCGACATATTTGCCATGAATTGGTTGTTATACCGGGCATAGCCTTTGATTTTAACGGTTCGCGCATAGGTTTCGGATATGGTTATTACGACGGTTTTTTGAAAAATTTTAAAGGATTCAAAATCGGGCTTGCTTACGATTTTCAGATGTCGGAAAATCTGAAACAATCAAAGTATGACATAGCCATGGACTCTGTCGTTACGGAAAATAAAATTTTTCGGAGAACCGGATAAAGCGCAGTGAAAAGATGATGTTTGGATTTTTTTAATTTATAAGAGGGAGGATTTTATGTTAAATGGTATGTTACAGATAATTTTATATATTGCCTCCGGCATAATTGCTGGATATTTTATCAGGGTCGCGATTGCTAAAAAGAATTTGAAATCTTCGGAATCAATAGCCAAAAAAATTATTTCCGACGCGCAATTGTTTGCAGAAGCAAGGAAAAAAGAAGCGGATAACATTACAAAAGAAGAAATGCGCAAAAAACGCCAGGAGTTTGAAGCTCAAACGAAGATCAGAAGACAGGAACTTTCCGGATTGGAAAGGCGCCTTTTGCAAAAAGAAGAAAATTTGGATAAGAGAATGGAGATCGTGGAAAGAAAAGAGAAGGATATTGTTAGAAAAGAAAACGATATAAATTCAAAATCCAAAATTGTGGAGCTGGAGCTTTCCAAACTTAATCAGCAAAAGGATGAACAAAAAAAGATACTTGAAAGAATTGCCAGGATGACTTCCGAGGACGCCAAAAGAGTCCTTATGAGGATGCTTGAAGAAGATGCCCGCAAGGAATCCGCTGTCCTTGTAAAAAAACTCGAACAGGATGCCCGCGATAATGCCGCTACAAAGGCAAAGGAAATAATTGCCACAGCCATACAGCATTATTCTAATACTTATGTGCAGGAAATAACGGTTTCGAACGTGGTTTTACCCAATGACGAGATGAAAGGAAGAATTATAGGCCGCGAGGGCAGAAATATACGCACATTCGAACAAGCAGCCGGAGTTGACCTTATAATAGACGACACTCCGGATGTTATTACGATATCCAGTTTTGACGGCATAAGAAGAGAAATAGCCAAGGTCGCGCTTGCCCGGCTTATCGCGGATGGCAGGATTCATCCGTCAAGAATAGAAGAGGTTGTGCATCAGGTGAAAAAGGAAATAGAAGACAGTATAAAAATTGCCGGAGAAGACGCCGCTCTCGAACTCGGTATTACGAATCTCCATCCTGAGATCCTTAAAAATCTTGGAAAATTGAAATATAGAACATCTTACGGACAGAGTCAGCTTCAGCATACTATGGAGGTTGCGAATATCGCGGGGTACCTTGCAGCTGAATTGGAAGCAGATGTTTATTTCTGCAAACGAGCGGGATTGCTGCATGATTTAGGCAAGGCTGTGGACAAGGATGTCGAAGGCACTCATCACCAGCTTTCCGCTGATATAGCGAAGAAATACGGAGAATCTCCGAAGATGCTCAACGCTATACTTGCTCATCACGAAGGAATCGTTCAGCCGGAATCAGTCGAGGCCTTTATATTGAAGGCAGCAGACGCTATTTCCGCAGCACGTCCCGGCGCGAGAATGGAAACTCTGGAACACTACCTTAAGAGAATAGAACGTTTGGAAAAGGTTGCGAACTCGTTTATAGGGGTATCAAAATCTTATGCTGTTCAGGCGGGTCGCGAGATAAGAATCCTTGTGGAACCAGACGAGATAGACGATGCCTCAGCGTCTCAACTTGCGCGTGATATTTCGAAAAAGATAGAGGCGGAGCTTGAATATCCCGGACAGATAAAGGTTACTGTCATTAGAGAGACGCGGTATCAGGAACTTGCTAAATAAACCTTCATGGAAAGAGTTCAGAAATAGAATATGAACATACTTTTTATCGGCGATGTCGTAGGCGCTTCAGGCAGGGAGAAGATGTCTGATGTTCTTCTTGATTTGAAGAGAGAAAACAGCGTGGATTTTACCATAGTTAACGGTGAAAATTCTGCCGGCGGCATAGGAATAGTAAAAAAGACCGCAGATGAACTTTTTTCCGCCGGCGCGGATGTTATAACTCTTGGGAATCATACTTTTGACAAGAAAGAAGTTACGGAAATAATAGGGGATCCGCGAATAGTGCGTCCTGCTAATTATCCGGACGTCGTTCCGGGACACGGTGTGTATTTGAAAAACGGGATTGCAGTAGTGTCTCTTATGGGAAGATTTAATATGCCGTTGGTCAACTGTCCTTTCGCGAGCGCGGATATGATTCTGGAAAAAATCGCTTCATGCGGAGCGTCTAATAAAATTATAATCGTTGATTTTCACGCGGAACTCACTTCGGAAAAGAAAGCTATGGGATATTATCTGTCAGGCCGGGTTTCTGCGGTTGTCGGCACTCACACTCATGTGCAAACAGCTGACGAACGCGTGTTTGATTCAGGCACTGGATATATAACAGATGTCGGAATGGTGGGAGGCATCAATTCCGTTATAGGTATGGATAAATCGAAAGTCCTGAAAAGATTTCTCACAGGCATGCCTCAGCGTTTCGATGTGGATTCAGACGGCATATCGCTTAATGCTCTGTTAATCTCCATAGACGGCCAAACCGGAAAATGCAAAAGCGTATTAAGGATAAATAAATGAAAAAATCATCAAAAAAAAAGAAAAGAGCTCATCCGGAAGTTCCATCAGTTTCTGTTGATGTATGGAGCGATTTTTATTTTCAGAAGCCGGAAATTCTTATCGCTTTTTCCATCTTTATTATCGTTTGCGTCGTATATATTCTTTTGCCGTGTAAAATGTTTTATTTTGACGGGCTTATGTATGCGGCTATAGTTGAAGCCAGAGACGCCAACTGGAAAAGCCGTTTGCCGTGGGCGAATCATTTAAGTTTTAATTATTACGGACATGCTTTCTGGAGATTTTTTCAATGGCTGGGATTCAAAGCCGACGGGTATCGGGCTCTTCAGACGATGAACGCGTTGTTCAGCGCAGCTGTGGTCGGATTATTTTATCTTTTTATAAGAAAACTTACGGAAAAAAGATATGTTGCGATTATTTTTTCTTTTCTTTTGGCTTTTTCCTACAGTTTCTGGTATCGCGCAGTTGACGCGCAGGTCTATCCTCCTTCCGTATTCTGGCTGTGCGTTACTTTAATCCTTTTGTGGTCTTTTATGCGTTTGCCGTCGTTATCCAAGGTTGTTGCCATTTCAGTGGCTACCGGGCTTTCCATCCTTGCCCATCAAGGCAATATTTTCTTTCTGCCGGCAGTGGCGTATGGTATAATTTATTCAGGCAAGGCAAAGTTAAAAAATCTGTTGTTATTCGCGGTATTATCCGGCTTGATAGTGGGAATACCGTATATACGCGTGCTCGCTTACCATGAAAGGACTCTTGCGGATCCTGCCACAGGTGAAATAGTTTTGAACAAAACCACCATCAAAAATTCATTCAATTGGCTTAGAGGCAATGCCAACGACTATACGCCCGACGATGATAAATACGTCAACCAGTATTGGGCGCCTGATCCGAAACATCTTTTAACAAATTTTAAGACAGTAATCAATGCGATGTGGTATACAGGTCAGTACGGTTACGGCAGTTCCACGAAGACAGGCAAAATAATGATGGCGGTTTCCGGATTGATTTTTATATTATTAGCAATATTTTTATTTATCCGTCAAAAAACATACAAAAAGCAAAAAGAACTTTTTATTGTTTTTGCTATATGGTGGGTGTCTTATATGGCTTTTGTTAGTTGGTTTAATCCCGGAAATCCGGATTACTGGTATCACCACTGGATACCTATTCTTGCGTTGTTTGCCTGTTCTTTCAGCGACTTTATGAATTCTGAAAATTATGCTTTATCCGTCAGAAGAATAGTGGCAGGAGTTTTGATGGGCGCAATCGCAGTAATACCTGCTGTTAATTTCAAGGACGCTATACTTCCGATTTCAAAAATTGAAAACAATGAAAATTATATGCGGTCTTTATGGATTAAAGAAAATGTGGTTTCCGGCGGAATAATAATTATTTCCGGCATAGGCTGGTCCAATCCTCAAAAGGTGTATATACCGGCATTCTCCGGAGTCAAACCTATAGCGTTTGATCTGCTTTTCGTTTTTATGCCTAAAGTGCAGGGGCTTGCCACTCTCAGAAATCAACTTGAAATATTGACAAGCCAGGGGACGCCGGTGTACGCTCTTTCCGAGATATTTTCAAAGGAAACTGAGGAAGGGCTTAAACAATGGAATGTTTCAATGGACGAGATAAAAGAGGTTTTCGACAGGTATGATTTAAAAAATGTTTCCGATTACAAAGACGGAATGAAATTGAACAGGGTTATTCCGAAACCTGGAGGCGCTGCGTACTTTAGAAATTCCGCATTGACGCAATATAATGCCGGAAATTTTAGCGGGGCAATAAAATATTTTACAAGCATACCGACTCAAAGCAGATATTTTTTTGATTATAAAGTGATGGGATATTGTTTTTTGCGAATGAATAACATTCCGGAAGCTGTAAAAAACTGGAAAATAGCGGCTTCTATGAATCCCGGGGATAAAGAACTCGCGGAAACGCTTAGACATTATGGACAATAGGTTAAAGGAATTATTGCGCGTTCTTATTGAGATATATCTTAAGGATTTAAAGCCCGTGGGATCTTTGCAGGTGTCTGAAAAATGCGGTCTTTCTCCAAGCCTGATAAGAAACCATCTCTCTATTCTTGAAAAAGACGGTTATTTGAGGCATATCAATGTTTCTTCCGGGAGAATGCCTACTGCAAAAGGCATAAGATTTTTCATAATGGAAACTTTGGAATTGCTTGACGGGTTGTCCGCTGAAAAACAGCGTTTAAAAGAGGATTTGGAAAATCAAACTGAAAAGATTGACAGAGCTTTTTCCGAATATTCCGGAGTTCTATTTTCCGCTATGAAACACTGCGAATATTCGTTCGCGCCTTTGCCAGGTAAGACTGTTTTTAAAGAAATATTGTTGATGGCTGAAGGCAAAAGATCTTTTTCCGGAGTATTGATATCTTCAGCCGGGCCTGTTAACAGGTTTGCCGCGGAAACCCAGGAGCCGCTTGATCAGGATTTTCTTAATTCCGTAAAAGTGATAATAAATATGGCGCTGAAAAATATTGTTTTGCCGGATATCGTTAAAGAGGTGGATTCTTTTATTTCCCACTCTGTAAACTTGTATCCTAATGAAACGGAATTTATAAAGAAATACAAAGAAATATTATTTAAAATCGGATATTCTAATGAATCCTCAACGGATGTATTGGCATCTAATCAAGAACGGATTGGATAGATTGGCTCGGCATATCGTTTCGGGCTTTTATTTTTGATATTTATCAAATTTATTGAATTCGTTGATCAATAAAAAACGAAAGAAGAGAGGAATAGATGGCATCTGAAACAGACAGCGAATCGCTTTGCAGGGAAGAAAAACTTTCTGAACTTGAAATCCTTAAGCAGTCTCTTGACGATCAAAAAAAGGCAATTAACGAATACGGTAACAAATTATTGCGTCTTCAAGCGGATTTCGAAAACTACAGGAAACGGACTGAACGTGAAAAAGGAGAATTGATAACATACGGAAGGAATCTTCTTATATCTGAGATGATAGACATTTATGAGACGGTCCGCCTCGCGAAAAAGATGATTAGCGAAACTGAAAACAACGATGCTGTTCTTCACGGATTGGAGCACATAGAAAAAAAGGTTTTAGAAATATTGAAACAAAATAAAGTTACAATGGTCCCGTGTGTGGGACAGAAATTCGATACTCTCTATCATGAAGTGGTCGGTGTGGTGGAAAAAGACGATGTTGAAGACGGTATAATACTGGAGGAGCTCCGGCCCGGATATAAAATAGATGACCGCGTTTTGAGAACCGCTATGGTTAAAATAGCGAAATGCGAAAAAAAGAATATTGAAAATCTTGAGGAAGAAAAGGATAAGAAGAAAGAATAAAAAATGGCGAATAAAAGCAAATACGGACGTAGTATTCCGCGGTTTTCTTCACTTCGCCGGTGAGCGTTGATTGGTCGCTAATAATTAAATTTGAGGAGGAAATATGTCGAAAATAATAGGTATTGATCTTGGCACATCTAATTCAGCAGCATCTATAATGGAGGCAGGCAAGGCAACTATTATACCTTCAGCGGAAGGTATGAGTTTAGGCGGGAAAGCGTTTCCGTCTTATGTTGCGTTTTCAAAAGAAGGGCAGTTGATCGTCGGAGAACCGGCGCGCCGCCAGGCGGTTGCGAATCCTGAGGGCACGATTATCGCGGCAAAAAGAAAGATGGGCACAGACCATAAGTACAAAATATACGGTAAGGAATATACCCCGCAGCAGATATCAGCGTTTATACTTCAAAAAATCAAAAGAGACGCAGAATCGTATCTCGGTGACACGGTGGACAGAGCTGTGATTACAGTTCCAGCTTATTTCAACGACAATCAGCGTCAGGCGACAAAAGACGCAGGAGAGATTGCCGGTTTGAAAGTGGAAAGAATAGTTAATGAACCCACTGCTGCTTGTCTTGCCTATGGTGTTGACAAAAAGGGCAAAGACGAGAAGATACTGGTTTTCGATTTCGGCGGCGGCACATTGGATGTTACAATTATGGATTTCGGCGGCGGTGTTTTTGAGGTAAAGGCTACAAGCGGAGACACTCAACTCGGCGGCACAGATATGGACAATGCCTTGATAGATCATATAGCATCTGAATTCCGCAAAGAATCAGGCATTGATCTTAGAAATGATAAAATGGCAATGCAGCGTTTGAAAGAGGCGGCGGAAAAGGCGAAGATAGAACTTTCCAATGTGCTTGAAACAGACATTAATCTTCCGTTTATCACTGCGGATTCCTCCGGGCCAAAACATCTTACTATGAAAATCTCGAGAGCGAAACTTGAATCTATAGTAATTCCTATAATAGAGAGATGCAAAAATTCAGTAGAACGTGCGCTCGCAGATTCAAAACTTACAGCCAATGACATTACAAGAATAATAATGGTAGGCGGTCCTACAAGAATGCCTGCAGTACAGAAATTTGTTGAGGAACTTGCCGGTAAAAAAGTGGAAAGGGGAATAGACCCTATGGAATGTGTGGCTATGGGAGCCGCTATTCAAGCTGGAGTTTTAACTGGAGAGGTTAAAGACATATTGCTTCTTGATGTTACGCCCCTTTCTTTGGGAGTTGAAACGCTCGGCGGAGTAATGACCAAACTTATAGAAAGAAATACAACCATACCCACGAGAAAATCCCAGACATTTTCCACAGCAGCGGATAACCAGCCTGCTGTAACTATAAATGTTCTTCAGGGAGAAAGGCAGATGTCTTCCGACAATGTGTCTCTTGGAAGATTTGATCTTGTAGGCATTCCTGCTGCGCCTCGCGGAGTTCCGCAGATAGAAGTTACTTTTGATATAGACGCCAACGGAATAATCCATGTTGGGGCTAAGGATTTGGGCACAGGCAAAGAACAGTCCATAAAGATTACAGCGCCCACAAAACTCAACAAAGACGAAGTGGACAAAATGGTGAAAGAAGCGGAGAGATTTGCCGAGCAGGATAAGAAGATCAAGGAAGAAATAGAAGTAAAGAATGAATTGGATACAATAATTTATTCCGCGGAAAAATCATTAAAGGAGCACGGCGATAAGGTCTCTTCCGACGAGAGATTAAAAATAGAGCGGGCTGTGGCAGACGCGAAAGATGCTCTTAAATCAGGGGACATAGCAAGAATAAAGAAGGCAAAAGAGGATGTAGTGACGGTTTCGCATAAACTTGCGGAGGAAATCTATAAAGCTGCGACTCAAAAGCAGCAGCAGGCAGCGGGCGGGGCAACACAGCAACAGGAGCCGCAATCCGGAGATGCTCCGCAGCAGGAACAGTCCGAACAACAGCAGGATCAGGGAGAAAAAAAAGGCAAGGATGATGTTATAGACGCGGATTTTAAGGAAGAAAAATAATTCCTTGGATCCGGTTGCATAAAGGTAAAAAAAATAAATGACAAAACGCGATTACTATGAGATACTGAATGTTTCAAAAACTGCTACTACTGAAGAGATAAAAAAGGCGTACAGAAATCTTGCTTTGCAACATCATCCCGATAGGGTTCAGGCAGACAAAAAGAAAGAGGCGGAAGAAAAATTTAAGGAAATTTCCGAGGCATACGCAGTTCTTTCAGACCAGAACAAGAGAAAACTTTACGACCAGTACGGACATGCCGGAATAGACGGAAGATATACATCGGAAGACATATTCAGAGGGGCGGATTTTTCCGGTGTAGAGGACATATTCCGCGGCGGGAATGTCGAAGATATATTCGGAGATATTTTTAACATTTTCGGCGGAGGGCAATTTTCATCTTCGCGAAGGGGAAGGGGCGGCGGTGTTTCAAGAGGCGCAGATCTTGAGTATCATCTTACTATAAATCTTGAAGAAGCGTATAGCGGGTGCGAAAAAACTATTAATATTTATCATACGCAAACCTGCGCCTCGTGTAAAGGCAGCGGTGCGAAACAGGGCACTTCCAGAAAAACCTGTCCCTCATGCAGAGGGACAGGAGTCGTAAGATATTCGCGCGGATTTTTTTCGCTTCAGCAGACATGCTCAAAATGCGGCGGCAGCGGTGAAATAATAGGCACTCCGTGTCCCGACTGTTCCGGAAAAGGCAAAGTAAAAAAGCAGTCCTCTTTTACGGTGAAAGTACCATCAGGAGTTGATACAGGCAGCACAATTCGCGTAAGAGGTAAAGGCGAGGCAGGCGAGCGCGGCGGCGCGTCCGGAGATTTATACATAGTAATACGCGTTTTACAGCATAAAATTTTTGAAAGAAAAAAGAATGATCTGTTTGTTGAAGTGCCTATAGGCATTGCCACTGCTGCTCTCGGCGGAGAAATAAGCGTTCCGACTCTGTCCGGGAATGTATCTATGAAAATCCCGTCAGGGACTCCGTCGGACAAAGTGTTCCGGCTTAACGGCAAAGGCATGCCGTCTGTAAATACAGGAAAATACGGGGACGAATATGTAAGAGTGATTATCGCGCCTCCAACCACTTTGTCTTCAAGGCAAAAGGAACTGCTTAGAGAATTCGCGCAAACCACAGGCGAAAAAGTGGATGAGGGAATGTTTAAAAAGATATTCGGCAAATAGGCCGCCCATGACCCGGCTCGCCTTCGGATAATGTGTCCCTGATCTGCAGGGCGCTCTCACTCAGGCAACCGGGAGATTTAATTCAATTGAAGTTAATCCCGATTTTCGTCAGGATGATGTTTTACACTGAAATCCCATCGCTATATGGTTGTATAAAGGCGGAAATCTCAAATGCAATGTCGGATTTGTCCGTCTCTGTGCTTCTTACCTTTTTATCATATAACTTTTAACCTTGACAATTCTTTTATAATTTAATAAAATTAACAAGCAATTAAATTGAGAAGGTTGTAATGCCACGGTAGCTCAGCAGGTAGAGCGAAGGACTGAAAATCCTTGCGTCGGCGGTTCGATTCCGTCCCGTGGCATTTTAAAATAAAATATGCGGGCATGAAACAAATCTTAACGAGATGAAGTCCCCCGGCCGGTGGCATTTTAAGTTGAAGAGGGAAATTTAAATCTTTGATTTATAATTTTCCGTTTATAATAGGCAAATTTCCTTTCTATAAAATGCCGACTTAGCTCAGTGGTAGAGCAGCTGTTTCGTAAACAGCAGGTCGTCGGTTCAAATCCGACAGTCGGCTTTTGGAAAAATATGCCTTTGAAAAAATGTGGATTTAGGAGTAATAATGGGAAAGAAAATAATAGATGTTTGTAGAAAAACAATGCTTTATTTTACGCCGGTTTTTTATTTCCTAATGGCAGTAGCTTTTTATTTAAAAACATACGATTCCTGTCAAATCAAAATAACAATATTTCAAATAGGATGTACAATTCTTGTCTCTGCTTTTTTAATTAAATGGCTTGAGACATGGGAAAATCCGTTCCCCGAAGGTTCATTCTATCTTCTTTTGCCGGTTTTATTATGCCTTGCATCCGGGATATTTTCCTTTTCTATTTCACCTCTCAAAAACTGGTTCGGCACTATGGACGAATTTACCCGTCGGGCAGGGTACATATTCATTTTCTTTATAATACTGTCGGAATTCAGAACTGAGAAAGATCAAAAACGTTTGGTTAATTGGTTCCTTGCAGGGGCATTTGTGGCTGTTTTTTACGGAATTATTCAGTTTTTGGACGGATTTTATCCCCCGAGTCCTGCTCCTGGATTGGATCCTTTTATATGGCGTCAGGCATTCGGAAAAAGGATATTTTCAACTTTCGGGAATCCGAACTTTTTCGGCGATTTTCTTCTTGTTGTGGCGCCTGTTATTCTGTCTTTTGTATTTATTAAATTTTCAAAATTTATGATTTTGTTTTACGTCCTTACGGTAATGTGCATAATTTTTACATATTCAAAAGCCGTTTGGATCGGTTATTCGGCTGGAGTAATGGCGTTTTCATTTTTTGCCGTCGCATTTTTAAGTCACGGAAAAAAGGAGACGATAAGAAAAATACTTTTCGGTATGTCTGTGGCAGTTTTCGCGGCAATGGTTATAGGAGTTTTATTGTTGACGATGCAGAGAGTGGATTCTGTGAGATTCAGAACATCTACGTGGCTTGGCACATGGGAAATGATCAACAGGACTCCGCATCCTGATTCCTTTCTTTATGACCGTTCTCCTCTTAAATGGAAAAGTTCTGTTAGAAAAGCGATACATCCTCTTATAGGTAGCGGCATAGGTTCCTTCAAGGCTGTTTATCCTGCTTACAGGCGTCCGGAAATCATACAACTTGAAGGCCGTTCAAATACCGAAAGCGACCACCCTGAAAATGAGTTTATAGAGGTTATTTACGACGAGGGAATAATAGGATTCGGCTTTTTTATCCTTCTTATAATTACTTTTCTTATGACCACTGTCAAGCGTTTACAGACAATTCCTTCAGATAAGAAATTTGTTATTCACGGACTTATCGGGTTTGCATCGGGAATGATTTCCCAGCTTACGCATAATTTTATGTGCGTAAGCATGCGGTTCGTTTCAGAGGGAGTGATATTTTGGCTTTGTCTCGGTATGATGGGCGTTTTATCACTGCCACAGATTCCTTCTTATGTTTCTTCAGACGCCCACCCTGATAAAAAGAAACCATTTTATGTCGGCGCTTTGCAGGCTGTTGTTGCCGTGGGATGCGTTTATTTTGTAATATATTTTTGGGGATTTTTCAGGGCTGATATTCATCACAATATAGCTATTTATCATTCAAAGAGAGGCGACTGGAACAGCGCGCTGAAAAATTATGAAACTGTTTTAAAATATAATCCGGATTATGTAATGACGCATTATTTTATGGGCAATGTGTATAATGACAGATGGGGAGATGGCGATGCCGATAGAGCAATAGGCAAGTATCAGGATGTGTTGAAAATCGCCCCGAATTATGTGCAGATATTTATGCAGATCGGCACCATTTACGCCAAAAAGGGCGACTGGGAAAATGCCATAAAATACTATAAAATGTATCAGCGGTTGGATCCGATTTTCGAAAGGTCGTATCAATCGCTCGGATTTGCGTACACTCAATTGAAAAGCTGGAAAGAAGCGGAAAATACATACAAGAGATACATAGCGCGCAACGACTGGTATTATTATTATCTTTATCTCGTTAACAAAAAGGACGAGGATTACAGGGCCGCGCTAAAATATCATATGAAAGCGGATCCCTGGCTGAATTTGGGTAATGTGTATTTTGCGGAAAAGAAATATTTTGCAGCTGAAAACGCATATAGAAAAGTTTTGAAAGATATAGACCCCGGCAACGCTTCCGCGTTAAAAAATCTTGCCGTGATATACAATGCTACAGGAAGAACTCAACAGGCGCAGCGGATTTTACAGATGCTGTCAGCGGGCGGTAACAGATAAAAACTTACCGGTTAAACATATAACATTTTTTATTCGGAGCCGGAGTGGATAAAAGTGAAAAAACTACTGTATTTGGCAATACTCGTCAGTCCTCTGATATTTTTTACGAATGTAACAAGAAATCCTTATGTGATACAGGGCACTGTTCTGTATGTTTCGCTCCTCTCAATTTTAATTATATTTTTATTTAATTCTTTGAAAACCGGAAAGATAACTTTTTACGGTACTCCTCTGGATATTCCAATCTTGATTTTTTGCGCGGTTTGCCTTTTTAGCTGGCTAAGAGCATTTACCTTTACTGGTGAGATTCCCGGTTTTGGAAAAATTCCCGGATATTTTATCGCTGTTTGGTCGGAAGGACTGAGAAATAATCTGTATATAATCATAAACTGCGTACTTGCTTATTATATATCAGCCAATCTTGTCAGAGATGAAAAAACCATAAAACGGGTTCTGTTCTTTTCGTATCTGGTGGCATTTATATCCGGAATTTACGCTGTGATGCAATATTTCGATATAGAACCTATATGGGAGCAGGTAATTAATCCTTACGGAATAAAAAGATGCGTTTCCACATTCGGGAATCCTGTATTTTTATCAAGTTTTCTCGTGATAATGATACCTTTGTCTATAGCATCTTTGATAAATACAAAATCCGGCATGGAAAAATTTTTTTACATACTGCTGACAGCAGTTATGCTTGCCGCTTTGTTTTGCACTATGGCGAGATCTTCATGGAT